>JAGGZT010000064.1 GCA_021161905.1 Acidobacteriota bacterium
CGTGGAAATTAAAATATCATCATTTTTAACTATCCACTGAGCTCTATCAGGTGTTTCTTTGCCAATAATTTTTGAAGTACTATATTCTCCTGTACTCAAGTCAACTTTAGCAATCTCGATATAATTAAAAAATTTGTTCTCAATCGGCTTAAATTTTCTTTTGGTAGGAACTGCTATTTTCTTTATAGGAATTGCGTTTACAAACTGTAATTTCTTAATTAAAGCGAAATACTCTAGCTGATAATACTCCGCGTCAATCCTCTTTGCCCCTTCCAATTCTGACAATTTTACAACACTTACCACAGCCATATTCTCACCCAGTGAATATTCTTATCAAAGAAGCCACTTTCAAAATTTTATCAGCTGTTTCAGATATTTTCTCAATTTTCTCTTTAACGCTGTTCCATGCAATATTTATAACATTCTCGTTAGGGGTAGCTTTGCTCAATTGACTTTTTATCGTCTCTAAGTCACTTTGTATCTCTGTTTTTTCTTCATCTGTTAATTGATTATTACCTCTTATGAGTTCCCCTAATTCTTCTAAAGAATTGAATAAGTCCAAATATTCGTTTCTGACTATGTTGTTATTTCCAACTACAGTTACGCCCTGAATATTAGTTATGTTAATGCCACGGAATTTGGTTTGGGAAGTAAACCTTGAAGGACCTTCAAAATGTACTATTCCAATGTCACTAATTCTGTATTTTACTTTCTCTCCTTCAGCCAGCTTTCCCTTTATAAAAAATTTTGTCTTTTCCTTTATTTCCTTCACCCAATCCCTGTCTACTAAAAAACTAATTGCTCCCACTATGTTCTGCTCTTTGTGCCCTTTAGGTTTTAAAGCTTTTTTTATTTCACTTATGCTTGCAGCTTGTTTCTTTACGCTACGAGATTTTTTATATCTATCGTATAAGTAGGTCAAAACATCTTCTCGGATTTTATCAGGTGAAGCCGAGTTTTCTCCTTGAGTTTTGATATTTTTGGTCATTTAATCCCTCCAAAAATCAAATGCAGTATCACCTTTTGTTAATTGTTCTTTGGCAAATTTGGTAAATTCTTCTGCTATCTCATCCAGATCATGGTCAATTTTTGGATGTCCATATTCATCTAGAACGAATTCACCATTTGGTCCTTTAATATATCTGTATTCTCCTTTATTGTCTTAAGTGGTTTTTGATTTACAGCAAAGAAAATGGGATAGTCTATCCCTTTCATAACCTTTCCATCAAGCCAGAATTTCTTAAATTGTTCGGTTATCCTTTCTTCGTTCAAGACCAGGTAAATCTGTCCACCTAAAGTTCTTTGTGAGATCTCTTTTGTTAATTTTCTCATCTTGTTTTTCACTGTTCTTATTTCTTTTTGTATAGTTCTCTTTTCTTCATTGGTTTCTTTTACTCGTAAAATTTCTTCCCATTCTTGAAGTTCGTTCATTAAGTCTCTTAAATTCTTTCCTTTTTCTCCTTCTTCGCTTTTTATTTCCTCTAATTCATTTTCTGAACTTTCAATCTCTTCAATCTCCTCTGTCGTTTCAAAATAAGTTTCAATAAAGGATTTCAATTCTTCTGGTAAGCCTTCTTCATCTACTGGAGTATTCCAGCTTACACTTTGGTATTTCTCCCTTAATCTCTTTATAAATACACCCCACTCTCCTTCATACCTTGCTTTAATCTCCTGAATTCTTTGTTTTTCTTTATCTGTATATTTCCGCAAGAATAGAACACTCGTTTTTGTTCCAGTATGAGGCTTAAATGTATTTCCATGCAAGCCGACAACTGCTAAAATTCTTGCTTCATCTATAATAAACCTGCGGATGTATTCAGCATTGGTATTATTTAGCAAGCCCTGAGGTAAAACAATTGCCATTCTTCCACCAGGTCTTATGAACTGAAGAGAACGTTCTAAGAAAAGAATATGCCTGCCTATTTTCCTTACCAATCTCCCGTTTTTCTCAGCCAAATTATAAAGTTTTAGAATATCTCTTTCTTTAACTGTCCCAGCAAATGGCGGATTGGTCATTAGGACATCAAAGTCAAAGTAAATGAATTTATTTTGATTCTCCCTATCTTTCTCTGGGTCGTCAGGGAATCTTAAAAGCCTTGGCCTCAATCCTGCCTTAGTTTCGTCGCTCCAGCTTTGAGGAACCAAGGAATTATCTTTATAGACATGGGATTTACCATCCCCAACTATTAGGTTAATGGCTTTTGCTATTTTTACTGGCTTTTTGGCAAAATCGATACCATAGATGTTATTTTGGGCAAAATTCTGGGCAGCAGGTGGGAGAGGTTTGCCGCTGATAACCCCTCCAGCAATCCACATAACAGAATGAAGGAGAAAGCCAGCAGAGCCACAAGCAGGATCAATTACAAATTCATCAGATTTGGGATTGAGCATTTTTACAACCATATCTTCAATAGGCCTGGGAGTAAAGAATTGTCCCTCTTTCTTTTTTGAGACCTGTGGTATTAAATACTCAACAGCTTCATCAATTATCCTAAGATTGGAATTGAATAATTTTATTTTTTCAAGGAAGGAGACACACTCTTTTAAGTGATCATCTCTTAGCTCGATTCTTTCAGTGGGTTCAAATACGCCCGACCATGTTCTTTTAGCACCTTCAAGTAAATTGCTTATCGCTATTTTCGCCTGCTGAGGACTTCTATCGCCAACAAAGAATTCTAATTGGTAGCTGGGATTATTAATTCCTTTCCATTCATCGTAGAGTTTGGCATAGATTAATTTAAAAATCTCTTCAAAAGGATCGACACCAGCATTGCCTAAAACAAGCTCTTCAAGGTCTAATAATATTTTCTTGAGAGTTGTTTTTCCCTGTTTTAACTCGTCGTGTTCCTCCAACCATTTTAGAGTCCATCTTTCAGTTAATATGTCCCGTAAAGTTTCTGAAACTTTTGGGATCCTTGGAATCTCTCTAAATATATTTGGTTCTTCTCTATGAAGCCTTATTATTTCGTTTCCATTGGACCAAACACCAATGGGAGCTCCCTCAGCATTACAATAGCTTTTAAGCTGTTCTAATCCTGCGGTTCTGCTCGGCCTCTTGACTTCAAATATGATATAAGGGTAGGTTTTATCCTCATGTAAAACCCCAATATCGGCTAAACCAGAATCGCGAGAACCAAAATAGATGACTTTTTCAACATCTATTCGCTCTTTTGGATAACCATATTCGGTAAGTAGCCTATAAATCCAAAGTTGCCTAACTATTTCTTCTGGTTTAGCTATTTTGTATCTATCTTTAATCTGGCATTTTATAAAATACTTGCCATTCTGATCGATTATTAATTTCTCAATAGCGTCTATTTCATCTCTTGTAAAAAGAGATAATCCGTGTTTTACATCTGGCGCAGAAAATATTTTTTGAATTTTTGACTCATTTGGCATTTCATTTGCCTCCCCCTTTGTATTTACCATTTTTTACATTTTTCATGTTAATCTACCCTTTTATTTTAGTCTTAACATTGCCTTCGGAATTACGCCTAACTTATTATACCTTACTTTTAAGGGAGAGAGAAGCTCATCCCATCCCGGGCGGAGATCACCTCTTGCCCGAGCTCGCGGGATAGCTTCTCCGCGAGCTCCCACGGCTTTGCCCTTATCATCGTCATCCCGAAGTGGGTAAGCACCGCTTTTTTCGGCTTCACCTCCGCGATTATCCTCTTCGCATCCTCGAGGTTTAGATGCATTATCTCCGGTCCTTCAGGCGAGTTTGGCTTGAGCCTTACCGTGTTGATGATGAGGATATCCCCCCGGTAGTGCTCGGTGAGCTCGGGGAAGAAGAGGGTGTCGGCGATGTAGGAGATCGTCCCTCCGGAGTAGTGGATGTTCAGACCATAGGTCATCACCTGATGCCGGTGGCGGATGGGGGTCTCGAAGGTGATGGGAGGAAGTTCGTATCTTCCTCCCTCCTTCATCACCTCTATTCGCGAAAGAAAGGGACGGAGGTAGCGGAGTACCACCGGTTCTTCCCCCTCTAAGGCGTCCTCTGGGGCGAGAAGAAGTCCTTTAGGTTTGAACCCGCCGTTGGTCATCGCCTCGATCATAATGTTCACATCGTTTGAATGGTCCAGATGACGATGGGAGAGGATTATGGCGGAGAGATCGGCGGGTTCAAGCCGGGGTCTCGCTGATGCTGCTCTTACCAAGGTGCCAGGACCAGGATCGATCAGGAATTGAACCCCATCCAGATGGAACCACATCCCTCCGGAAGCCCGGAGTTGACGCATCACCACGAACCTGGCGCCAGCGGTGCCGAGGAATTTTACGAAGTTCCCTTCCTTAACCACCTTCTTCCTCCTTCAGGATGGTGATGAGAAAAGAGGCGTTCTTCGGGGCGTATGCCTCTGGGTCGTTGTTGAAATAACAGTAGATCCGCTTCACCTTTCCCGAGATCCCCTTTATTACCTTCGCCCACTCCCTGAGCTCCTTCTCCGAGTAGTTGTAATGATACATCCGCGTCGCTCCGTGAAAGCGGAAGTATTTATGGCGGGCGATGGGGATGGTGAAGGGTTTTATCCCTGGTCCACTTATTGCAGCGAAATCGGCGTTTTTCGCCTTGAGCAGGGAGATCACCTCCTCATTCTCCCAGCTTGGGTGGCGAAACTCGAAGGTGATGTCGAACTCATCATCGGGGAGAATGGCGAGGAAATCGGAGAGAAGCGAGGGGTTAGCGGGGAAGCTTTCCGGAAGCTGGAAGAGGATGGCGCCGAGCTTTCCCGTCTCCTTTAAGGGAGAAAGCAGGGAGTAAAACCTTGCGAAGGAACCGGCGACATTTGACAGCTTCTTCAGGTGGGTGAAGAGCCGGTTTGCCTTGATGGAGAAGAGGAATGAGGCTTTGGTCCGCTCTATTAAGGAGCGGATCATCTTCTCGCTCGGGAACCGATAGAAGGTGGCGTTTATCTCCACCGTGTTGAACTTCTCTCCATAGTAGGGGAGCATCATCTTCGGGGAGGTCCCTTTGGGGTAGAACCTCCCCACCCAATCCCGATAATAAAAGCCGGAACAACCTATGTAATAGTCGGTCATCTTTCGTTATTGGTGGGGATGCCGTATCGGGTGAGCTTGCGGTAGAGCGTTTTCCTCCCGATGCCGAGTATCTCTGCGGTTCGGGTTTTGTCGTTTCCGGTAGCGGCTAAGGTCTCGAGGATGAGCCTCCGCTCCGCCTCCTCGAGGGAGACCCCAAGGGGAAGCTCGAGGGTGCGCTCCCCTTCTCCTGCTCTTCTTATTCGCTCAGGCAGTTCCTCTACCGTGATCATCCTCCTTCCCGCCATTATCACCGCCCGCTCGAGGGCATTTTCCAGCTCGCGCACATTCCCGGGCCAGGAATAAGCCCGAAGGAGCCGCATCGCCTCCTCCGATACTCCTGCTATGTACTTATTCGCCTTCTTCTGATAGACCTTGAGAAAATGGTCGACGAGGAGAGGGATATCCTCCTTCCGTTCCCGCAACGGGGGTAGGGTTATGGGATAGACATTAAGCCTGAAGAAAAGGTCCTTGCGAAACCTTCCTTGGGCAACCGCCTCCTCGAGATCGACATTGGTCAGGGCGATGACCCGAACATCCACCCTTATCTTCTCGCTTCCTCCAAGGCGAGTGAATTCCCCTGTCTCCAGTACCCGAAGGAGCTTGACCTGGGCAGAGGCACTCATCTCGCCGATCTCGTCGAGGAGGAGCGTTCCCCTATGGGCGAGCTCGAATACCCCCTTTCTCCGCGTTTTCGCATCGGTGAACGCCCCCTTCTCATGTCCGAACAGCTCCGATTCGAGCAGGGTCTCCGGGATCGCTCCGCAGTTTATCTTTATGTAGGGTTTGTCCTTTCTTCCCGAATTCCTCTGGATGAGATCGGCGAGGAGCTCTTTGCCCGTTCCGCTCTCCCCCTGGATGAGCACGGTGGTATCGCTTTCGGCGACATTGAGCGCCATTTCCAAGCACTTCCTTATCTCTGGGCTCCGCCCAATGATGATCTCGCTTGCCCGCATCCCTTTAAGCTCTCGGCGAAGAGCGGTGAGCTCGGTGGAAAGCCTCTCCCGCTCGAGGATGACCGATGCCTGGCTCGCTATTCCCTCGATTAGGGAAAGCTCATAAGGGCTGAGCTCCTTTTCCTTCCGCCAGATGAGGATAAGAGCACCTAAAGGGTTCCCTCCGCTCGTTATCGGAGCGATTAGCCCTGTTTCGCTGGAGAAGGTTCGCTTGAGGAGAAGATTGGCGAGCTCTCCTCCCTCTCCCTCCTTGATGGGGATCGCCCTTCCCGACGATAGGTAGTCGTTAAGCAGTGGAGCTTCCTCAATCGAGATTATGGGTTTTTGAAGTAGTTTCTCCTCTCCCCCCCTTCCCCTTACCGGGCTGAAGGCGAGCCTCTTTCCTCCGTCCTCAAAGATGCCGATAGCGCCGTAGTCAGCCTTTAAAAGCTCGAGGCATTTATCAATGAGAAAGGAGGCCATCTCGGCGAGGTCGAGCTTGCTGTTTATCTCCGAGGCGATCTCGAGAAGCACCTTGGCCACCCTCACCTCTCGTTCTTTCTCCATATAGAGCTCGGTATACTTGAAGCCGATGGCGATCTGGGAGGCGAGGGAGCGAAGGAGGTTTACTTCCTCTTGGGGAATTTCCCGGCTATGGCAGAAGTGGAGCCCTATTATCCCGAGTAGCTCCCCTCGGAAGACAATAGGGGTGAGGAGGAGAGAACGGGTTTTAAGCTTTTCGCAAACGATTTCCCTGAGCGATGAGGGAAGAGGAGAGGAAAGGGTATCCGTTATCACTATAGGGTTTCTTCCCTTAAGGCTTTCTTTCTTCAGAAGCTGGTCTATTCCTGTTAGGGGAAGATTAAGTGAACTCGGAACCTCGGCTGAAGCGCGGTACTGATAGCGGATGACGAGCTTTCCTCCCTCGGAGAGGGCGAGATCACAACGGTCTGCCCCCATCATTGCTCCCACCTTATCCACCGTTGCCTGAAGGAACTTATCGAGGTCGATCACCGAGCAGACCTCAGGGCTTATCCCGGCTATTATCGCCTCCCACTCCTCGTACATCCGGAGTTTTCGGAGGAGTTCAGCTAACTGTTTGTTCATCCCTTTATCCTGTTCCTTGATGGGGGTATGATATATCGTCTTCTCCTTATCTGTCAAGGAAGGAGAGGAATTTTTGTTTCTTTTTGGCACATTATTTTAGTTCATCCCAGATTTATGTATCATTTTAACACAAAACAATCGAGTTTTGCGAGGGTGCTGTGTCAAAAAGACACAAAAGCGCTCCGCTGACGATGGGGAGGATTTTCTCCCCGAGGGACCTTTGGGGAACCGGTTCTATTTAAAGCGGTTTTTCGCTCTTCGGGTTTTCCACTTAATGGCATATTTTTTGCTTAATAAAACGAAGTGGATAGGTTAGGCAATAATTTTCTGAGAAAATAGATATTTAGGAGCGAGGTGAAATGGGAGTAAAGATTGGGATTGATGTTGGCTCAATAAGCGTTAAGTTGGCGGTCGTCGGCGATAAGGAGGACCGCAGCTGGTTCTCTGATCTCGCAGCCCGTCCCCTTTTCTATCTCCCGAACGGTTCCCCCGAGGTGGGCAAGGAGGAGAGACCCTTCCTCGTCACCTCCTATCAACGGATAAAGGGAAGTCCGGTAGCGATAGTTGAAGACCTGCTGAAGGAGCTCTTTCAGGTCATCCCGCGGGAGAAGATAGAAGGGGTAAGGCTCACCGGCTCTGGGGGTAAGTTGATAAGCGAGCTTCTTGGTGTCGCTTATGAGAACGAGTTCAAAGCGATAGCCAAAGGGATGGAGTTCCTCTATCCCGATGTGCGTACCGTCTTTGAGATGGGGGGCGAGGTCTCGAAGTACCTCCGTCTGGAGCCAGATGAATCATCGGGTAGCTTGGGGATCGTTGATTACGAGAAGAGCGGAGACTGTGCTGCTGGCACCGGCTCTTTTATGGATGTGCAGGCGATAAGGCTCAAGTACAAGGTCGAAGATATTGGAGAGATCGTCCTTTCCACCGAAAAGGCAGCGAAGATAGCGGGAAGATGTTCCGTCTTCGCCAAATCGGATATGATCCACGCCCAGCAGAAAGGATACACTCCACCCGAGATACTTAAAGGGCTCTGCGAGGCGGTGGCGCGGAACTTCAAGGGGAGCATAACCAAGGGGAAGAAGGTAGTGCCTAAGGTGGCGATGATCGGCGGTATGGCGGCGAATAAAGGGGTGGTGGCAGCGATTGAGGATGTCTTCGATATCCCTCGGGGAGAGCTTTTCATCCCGCCTTATTACGCCTGGATAGAAGCGATAGGTGCTGCCTATATGGAGGCGATAGCCACATCCCGGGCTAATGTGCTTGAGGATTTCGGCAGGCTGAGGGAATACATCGAGCAGGTGGAATTCAACTTCCCCACCCAAGAACCGCTCGACAGGAAGAACCTTATCCTCTTAAGGGAGCGGGTTAAGCCTTACTCCTTTGAGGGGAAGAAGGGGAAAGTTCCCGCTTATCTGGGGATAGATATCGGTTCAGTCTCCACCAATTTGGCGGTGATCGATGAGGAGGGTGAGGTTATAAAGACGATATATACCAGGACGAAGGCGCGCCCCATCGAGGTGGTGGCTGAGGGGCTGAAGGAGATCGAACGGGATATAGGAGATAAGATAGAGATAAAGGGTGTCGGCACCACTGGTTCTGGCAGGGAGCTTATCGGAAAGCTCATTGGTGCCGACACCATAAGAGACGAGATAACCGCACATAAGACCGGTTCCTTCTTCATCGGGAGGAAGCTACTCGACCTTGAGCCGGATACCATCTTTGACATCGGGGGGCAGGATTCAAAGTACATCTCCCTTGATAAGGGGATCGTAGTCGATTTCACGATGAACGAAGCCTGTGCCGCTGGTACCGGTTCCTTCCTTGAGGAGCGGGCAGAGGAGCTTGGCATAAACATCGTTGGAGAGTTTGCTGAGCTCGCTTTCCGCTCCAAAGCCCCCATCCGTTTGGGTGAGCGGTGCACCGTGTTTATGGAGCGGGATGTGAACGCCTATCTCCAGAAGGGGGCGAAGGTAGTCGATCTCGTCGCCGGGCTCGCCTATTCGGTGGTCTATAACTACATCAACCGGGTAGTCCGGGGAAGGAAGATCGGAAAGGTCATCTTCTTCCAGGGAGGAACCGCTTACAACGATGCGGTTGCCGCCGCTTTCTCCAAGGTGCTGGGACAGAAGATCATCGTCCCTCCTCACAACGGGGTTATGGGGGCAATTGGAGCAGCACTCCTCGCTAAGGAGAAGGTGGAAGCTACTGGAGAGAAGACCAAATTCCGCGGTTATGACCTTTCCAAGGTGAAATATGAGCTCAAGGAGTTTACCTGCCATGGTTGCACCAACTATTGCGATATCCAGATGTTTGTGGTGGAGGGAGAGAAGACTTTTTGGGGCGATAAATGCTCCGAGCGGTATCGGAAGGAGGTGAAGCTGGAGCGGGAGCCGGTCATCCCCAACTTGATCAAGATGCGAGAGGAATGGCTCCTTGAGGATTACGATCCGAATCGCGGGGGAGAAACGGTAGTCGGCATTCCCCGGGCGATGTACACCTACGATTGGTTCCCCTTCTGGAACGCCTTTTTCTCCGAGCTCGGTTTCCGGGTCCTTCTTTCCGATCCTACCAATAAGAAGATAGTGAACGAAGGGGTGGAGGCGGTGGTCGCCGAGCCCTGCTTCCCGATAAAGGTGGCTCATGGACATGTGAAAGTGCTTCTTGATGCAGGGGTTGATTTCGTCTTCGTCCCCAACTTAATCAATGTAGAGACCAAGTTCACCCACACCCAATCCTATGTCTGTAATTGGGGGATGACCCTGCCCTTTGTCCTTTCCGCTTCCCCGAGGATTGAGCCCTATAAGGACAGGATCTTCCATCCCACCCTCCGCTTCCGGTTGGGTAGGGAGCATATCGAGGAGGTGCTCGCGAGGGAGATGAAGCGGTTCGGTATCAGACGGAAGAAGGTTAAGCAGGCGCTCGATGCCGCCTATCGCGCCCGTGAGCGGTTTAACGAGAAGCTCATCGAAGCAGGGCGGGAAGCGCTCCGCATTCTTGAGGAGAAGGGAGAGCAGGGAATCATTCTCGTGGGGCGTCCCTACAACATCTACGACAAGGAGCAGAATTTAGACATTCCGGGCAAGCTTCGCGACTATAACGGGGTCAATGTTATCCCTTATGATTTCCTCGATTTAGAGGATATAGACATTCGGGATGTGAACCCCAATATGTTCTGGAACTACGGGCGGAGGATCTTAGCCACCGCTAAGTTTATCAAGGACAAACCACATCTTCATATAATCTATATCACCAACTTCAAATGCGGTCCCGATTCCTATGTGAAGCAGTTTGTGGATAAGGCATCGGGACGACCTTTCCTTGCCCTTCAGTTTGATGGGCATTCGAACGATGCCGGGTTCATCACCCGGTGTGAGGCATATTTAGACAGCAAGGGAGTGCTCAGATGGTGGAAGAAAGAAGAGAGAGCTTCTTAGTGGGAAAGAAGGTCTATATCCCCAGGATGACCTGGGGGGGGGCGATGGCGTTTGCTGCCGCCGCCCGGGCGATAGGGGTGGATGCGGAGATATCTCCGGAGTCGGATAAGAGGGCGATGGAGCTTGGGGCAAAGTTCACCTCAGGCGATGAGTGCTATCCAGCAAAGGTGACTATGGGGGAGTTGATGAAGGTGACCGAGCTTCCTGGCTTTGTTCCGGAGAAAACCGTTTTCTTTATGCCCACCTCTACTGGTCCCTGCCGTTTTGGACAGTATGCCCCGTATCTTCGGAGGATTCTCAGGGAGCTTGGATACGAAAAGGTGATCGTCTTTGACCCGAGCTCAGAGAACGGCTACGATGAGGTGGGAGCTCAGGCAGGGGAATTGATGCGCACCGGTTGGTGGGCGCTCGTTGCCTCAGATTTTCTCAGGAAGATGCTCTTAAAAACTCGTCCTTATGAGATCCACAAAGGGGATACCGATGCGGTCTATCAAGAGGCGATCCACGATCTCTGCCGGGTGTTGGAGCAACCCGGGGTGAAGCTCAAGGTGAAGTTCAACAATATATTGGAATCCCTTACCCGCTCTCGTGATAAATTCCGGATGATTCCGGCGAAATACGACCCTACCCGGCCTCTTATCGGGGTGGTGGGAGAGATATTCTGCCGTCTAAACCGGTTTAGCAACGAGGAGCTGGTACGCAAGATCGAGGAGCATGGAGGGGAGGCGTGGCTCTCCGATGTGTCGGAATGGATCTGGTATACCAATTGGGAGCAGCAGAAGAACCTGCGGATGATGGGGAAGCGGTTCTCGAAGGATATGCTTTTTGCCAAGATAAAAGCGTTCGTTCAGAAGCACGACGAGCACAGGCTGAGGAAGCCGTTTGAAGAGGAGTTCGTAGGCTACGAGGAGCCGGAGGCGGATGAGCTAATGCGCTATTCCGAGCCCTATCTTCCACCGCAGGGATGCCTTGGGGAGATGGTTCTCTCTATAGGAAAGACGATCTACCTCTATCATAAAGGGGCGGATGGGATCATAGACATCAGTCCCTTCACCTGTATGAACGGCATCACTTGTGAAGCGATTTATCCCTCGGTGAGCCGGGATTATGATGGGCTCCCCATCCGCAACTTTTACTTCGATGGAACCCAGTACGACATCGACCGCGATTTAGGGATCTTTATGGAGCTCGCCCGAACCTATCAGAAACGGAAGAAGAAGAGGAGGACCTATCCTTTCTACTTCAAACTGGATACGGGTGCTACCGTTCACTGAGGGTTATTCTCTATTGAGACCAGTTTGATCACTGGCCGGAGGAGATAGCGAGGGTTATCTCCTCCGGTTTTTGTTATCTTAACCGATTTTTCTGCATCGAAATCGAGAAGAATGCTAATCGTCCCTCCTTCTTTTACCTCGAAGGGGGTAGGGATCATCACTTTATCGCTTGGCACTTCCAGAGGGTAACTTTCACCTCCGTCCACTACTGTTCCGGAGGAGATTTCAAGCTTGATGTGAGTATAGTGCCCTGCCGGCACCTCTCCCGAGGAGAGAAGCACCTCCCTCCCTGAGAGGGAAAGCAGGTCGATGGGTCCTTCCGGCGGGGGAAGGATGACCGTTCCCGCCTCAGCACCTGTTTTGGCTGAGCGGTGCAGTTCGATCGTGGATATGTTCACCTTTACACTGGTTACCCCGTTTAGGGGGGAATCGGTGAGGAAAAGAAAGACGCTCCCCTCCCCCATAGGACCAGTAACTGACCCCTCACAGGCAAAAGGGATTAACCCCATTGCCAAAATGATGAGGAGAAATCTCTTCACCTCCACCCTCCTTAATGCTCTCGGAGGAGGGGAGCACTTGATGGAGAAGATCGCCTCATTTCTTGGCGAATATGTTGTAGAACAGAGCGATCAAGAACCCTCCGATGAACCCATCGATGAACCCGTAGATGAGCCCAATCACCGCTCCCAGGTAGCTAACGGTGTAACCGATGTAGAACCGGTTGAGTAACCTGAGATGTTCCCCTCCCTTCCCTGAAGCAGCGATCCAGATAGTAGCAACAAATACCGCTAAACCCCCGACGATACCCAAAGAGATGCCCAAGCCTACCTTACTTAGCTTCATCGCTCCCTCCTATAATTTTAAGGTTGGTTAAATATTAAGTCCTCTCCCCTCGGGTTTGGGATTTTAACCCCCAATGATCTTTTCTAAAAGGTCGCTATTTATACTTATCTTTGTCTCCTCTCTTAATCTGTTTACCAAGGAGGTAAGAAGAGCAAGCTGTCGTCTGTTGGTGAGCTCCCGGGCAAGTTGCTCCCTTACCGCTAAGAACTCTTCAGAGGAAGGTTTTTCCTTCTCCTCTATCTTGATCACTACATATCCCTTATCGACAGGAATAGGTCCCCCTATCTCCCCTACATTGAGGGAGAAGGTATTCTTGATAAGGATCGGGGCGTCTCCCAATTCTCCAAATCCCTGATCCCTGGTGGCAGGACCTACTTCCTTCACCTCTTTACCTAAGGGGGTTAAGTCCCCAAATCTCTTCGCTTGTTTCGCGAGCTTCCTCGCCTCGGTCTCGGCGAGTCTCCTCGCCAAGGAGAACCTGAAGTCCTTCTCAACCCTTTCTCTTACCTCACTGAGCCTCGGAATGTAGGAGGGCTTTATATCGAGCACCTTTACAATGGCATATCCATTTCTCAAAGGGATGGGTTCAGAGAGAGCCCCCTTTTTTAGGGAGAAGGCGACCTCTGCTGCGGGGAAGGCTATTCCCATCTGTTCGATGCTTCTATCCTTGCTGAAGAGATCGGTCGTCTCTACCTTTACCCCCGTTAGGTTAAGAGACTTAACCGCCTTGGCAAGATCTCCTTTTTTCTCCTTTGCTACGGTGCATATCTCCTTCGCCAAGTTAGCGAGACGAGCCCTCCTCTTCTCCGCCCTTATTGCCTCCCTAATAGCGCTTCTCACCGCTGGATCATCCACCGATTTATGGGAAGGGCGCTTTATCTCGTTTAACTTGAGGATATGATAACCCGCCTTGGTCTTGATGAGATCGCTCACCTCACCAAGCCTCATGGTGAAAAGTGCCTGGTCGAGCTCAGGAAGGAGCCTTCCTTTTTCGACGAGACCGAGGTCACCGCCTAAGTTCTTCGTCCCCTCATCCTCAGAATACCTCTTGGCAAGCTCAGCAAAATCGCCCCCGGCACGGAGCTTGGCAAGTACCTCCTCAGCTCGTTTTTTCACCTTTTCTTCCTCTGTTGGTGAAGCGCCCTTGGGAAGGCGGAAGAGGATCTGGCTGGCTCTTCTTCTCTCCGGGGTGCGGAAGTTTTCGATGTTCCTTTCATAATAACGCTCTATTTCATCGTCGTTTACTTTGGGTTGGTAGGATAGACTCGCAAGGGTAAGGGTAAGGAAGGAAAGCTTCCTCCTTTCCGGGATACGATACCGCTCTTTATTCTCCTCGAAATAAAGGGCAAGTTGTTTATCCGACACCTTGACTTGGGAGAGGAATTCCTCAGGAGAAACCAGGATGTAGCTGAACTTCACCCTTTCGTTTCTCCTCATAAACTCCCGCCTAACCTCCTCCGGGGTAACCACCACTCCATCAAGGAGGAGGTTCTGAAGCTTGTTCACTAAAATCTCCTTCTTGACCGCTTCCTCAAATTCGGCCACGGTGTAGCCGTAGTGCCGAAGTATCTCCGCATACTGTTTTTCCCCGATAAACCTCCCGTTTACCTTGAAGCCATAATCGTTCAATATCCGGTCGGTAAGTTCCTCTTGGGTGACGAATAGACCGAGTCTTTTCGCCTCGGCAACGAGTAGCTCTTGATTGACCAATCCGTTCAATATCTGGGAGGCGACGATCCTCTTGATCAACTTCCCCTGTTCCCCGGAAAGGGAGCCTCGAATGCGGGAGAGTTGATTCCGATAGAGCCGGATGAATGTTTGATTGTTGATCAGGGTATCCCCTACCTTGGCTACCACATTGGGATTCCCTGAAATGCCCGCTCGCCCCTTTCCCCAGACAAGGAAGATGGTAAGGATGAACGAGGCAACTACACCCCAGAGGATCAACTTCATCAAGAACGACCGACTGTGCTTCCTTACCGTTTTAAGCATTATCCTCGCTCCTTCAAAATTGAATTTCTCTTACAGTTAATTTTAATTAAAATAAGGTGAGGAAAGCAAGTAATTTGTTTTGATGATATGCTTTCTCCAGAAAATGATATTGAAATCGTTTCCCCTTTTTGTTACATTACAAACCAAGGATAGCCGAGATGGAGGAGAAGAAGAGAAAGGTTTATAAAACAGGGGGTGTCTCTATTGACTGGTTCACCGTCTCTTACCGTACCATTATCATCTGGGTGGTGGTGCTCTCGGTGATTCTGGGGGGAGTGGGGTATGTCTTTTATCGTTCCCATATGAGAAACTCTCCCAAGATGCGTGCCCGCAGGGAGATAAGAGCGGCAGCAGAGGCGCTCGGTCAATTGAAGAGGATCAAGGAAGCGGAGAGCTATTTGGGTAAGCCCCAAGAGCTTCTACTCCGAGCCCAGACTGCTTATAAGATTGAGGACTACAAGAATGCTTTTGAGTACGCCAAAAATAGTCGGGAAGAAGCAACAAGCCTCCTCGCCAGATATGGAAGAGAAGGTGGGGGAGGCTTCGCCTATCTCACCTCATTTGAGGGTAGGGTTCAGGTTAAAAGGAAAGGGGAGGTGGCTTGGGAGGAGATTCGAGCTAAGAGGGCGCTTCCCTTGGCTCCCGGGGATATGGTGAAGACAGCAGCCGGTTCCCTGGCTCAGGTGCTCTTTTTCGACGGTACAAGTTATACCATTCAACCGGATTCCTTAGTTGTTATCCAGAAGAGCTACGAGGACCCGGTATCCAAGAGCCGGGAGGTATCAGTTAAGTTGAGCTCGGGTACGGTGGATCTTGCTACTGTTAAAGGAAGTGGCGCTGGTTATTCGAGCATTGTTTCCGATGCAGCGAAGACGGTGGTTACCGGAGAGGCGAAGGCGCGGATGCGGTTCAATCCGGCAAGGAAGGAGGCAGAGGTGGCTGTGTTGAAGGGGGAGGCTGAGGTAGAACACAAGGGGAAGAGACTACTTCTTTCTTCGCTCGAGCGGGTTAAGGTGCTGGTAACCAAGGGGTTTAGCGGGAAGAAGAAGATGCTTCCTCCTCCGATCCTCCTTTCTCCAGTTCATGAGCGCCAATTTTTAGGGAAGGGGGGTGAGATAGGGAAGATAAAGGTCAACTTTAGCTGGCAGGAGGTTCTTGGGGCTAAAGGGTATATCCTCGAGGTATCGCGGACCCCCCTGTTCTCCAAGCCGGTGATAAGGAAGCAGGTGCAGAACAATTGGATAGCCCTCTCAGGTTTTTCCCCGGGACTTTACTATTGGCGGGTGGCAGTGATAGGGGCGAATGGAGAGAGGAGCCCGTTCAGTGATGAGTTGAAGTTCAGGATGAGGAAGGCAGAGGGGAGCTTCTCCAACGAGGATAAGACCCCACCCGTCCTTTCAATTGATGAGCTTATTCCTTTCGGGAATATCTTCCTCGTTACCGGCAAGACGGAGCCAGGGGTACTGCTTACGGTGAACAGTCAGCGAATAGATGTGGATGAGGATGGCGGTTTTAAGGATTTTGTCACCCTGTACAAGGTGGGGAAGAACAAGCTCGTCTTCGTGGCTCAGGACCCAAGCGGGAACAAGACGGTGGTGACCAAAGAGGTATATGTAGAGGTATATTGAGGCTTAAGCTCCCTATTGGTAAATAGAGTAAAGGGGGCTTTTATATCCTTAGAAGGGAGGAAGTCCTTGTTCTCTTTTCTTGCTTCAGAGATAGCGATAGATTTGGGAACTGCTAACACCCTGATCTATGTCAAGGGGGAAGGGGTAGTTCTCTCTGAGCCCTCAGTGGTGGTGGTGAATAAGGAGACAGGCAAACTGGAAGCGGTTGGTGCCGAGGCAAAGGAGATGTTGGGTAGAACCCCGGGACGGATCATTGCCGTTCGTCCTTTAAAGGATGGGGTTATCGCCGATTTTGACCTCACCGAGGAGATGCTTACCTACTTCATCAAGCGGGCATACCGGCGGGGACTTTGGGTTCGCCCTCGGGTGGTTATTGCTATCCCCTCGGGGATAACCCAGGTAGAGAAGAGGGCGGTGCGGGATGCGGCGCTTAAGGCGAAGGCGTCTGAGGTCTATCTGGTGGAGGAACCGATGGCGGCAGCTATTGGCGCCGGACTTCCTGTTGATGAGCCGACCGGTAGTTTGATCGTCGATATCGGAGGCGGTACCACCGAGGTGGCGTCCATCTCCCTCGGTGGTATTGTAAGTTCTACCTCGATCCGAGTAGCCGGCAACGAGATGGATGAGGCGATAATCAACTATATTAAGAAGAAGTACAACCTGCTCATCGGCGAGGTAACTGCCGAGCGGGTAAAGATAGAGTTAGGTTCCGCTTACCCCTTTGAGGAGGAAAGTCGCCTTGAGATAAAGGGGCGAGACCTTCTCGAGGGGATACCGAAGACGGTGACCGTATCGGATGGAGAGATAAGGGCAGCCCTTTCCGAGACGGTCAACGCCATTATTCAAGCGGTGAAACACACCTTAGAGCAGACCCCACCCGAACTCGCTGCCGATTTCGTTGATCGGGGAATAATCCTCTCTGGAGGAGGCTCCTTGCTCAAGAACTTTGACAAGAGGCTAAGGGAGGAGACTGGGCTCCCGGTCTTTTATGCTGAAAAGCCCTTGGAGGCGGTCGTTTTGGGAACGGGGAGGCTTCTTGAAGATCAGGCGCTTCTTAAGAGGATCGCCGTCAACTGAACATCCGGAAGAACTGTTAGATGAAGCTTGAATCGTTGAAAGAAAGGCGGTTTTTTTTGTTCGCTCTTACCCTTCTTTTTCTTCTCTTTGTCATCTCGATATCCAAGGAGGTGGCTGATGGGGGGTGGCTTTTCTCCCGACTACTCCTTCCTCCGATAGGTAGATTAGGAGAAATAACTCATTCCGCTTTAGCCCGATTGGTTGAGGTAAAGGAGAGGTATTTAGAGGGAAGGAGGGTTTACGAGGAGAACCTCCTTCTTAAAGCGAGGGTAAAGGAGCTCGAGGAGAAACTTCTCCTTTTCGACGAGATAAAGGCAGAGAACAGAAGACTAACCTCGTTGTTGGGTCTTAAACAGAAGATTTTAGGAAAGACGGTTACTGCCAGAGTCATCGGAAGGGGAGGAGGTGTGGGGAAGACCTTCATCATCGATCGTGGTATAAGGGACGGGGTCCGGGTTGATATGCCGGTAATCGCCCCTCGTGGGGTGGTAGGGAAGGTGATCAGGGCGAGTTTCAGCGAGGCGGTGGTCCAACTGATCACCGATCCAAATAGTGGGGTAGCTGCCCGGATTAGCGAGGGAAGAGGTATGGGGGTGGTTTTGGGAAGGGGACGAAGGTTGCTCACCTTCGCCTATTTTTCGGGAAGGGAGGAGGAGTTGAAACCGGGAAGGCTGATCCTCACCTCAGGACTTGATGGGATATTCCCTAAGGGACTTCCCCTCGCTCGAGTGGTAAAGGTGAGGAGAAGAAGGGGAAAACTCCTTCCTGAGATCTTTCTTCTTCCGCTCGTTGACCTCGATAGGCTGGAGGAGGTATTGATTATAGTGGAAAGGGAGGGATGATCCGTTCAGTTTTATACCTGGTGGCGATTTTCTTCGTCGCCTTTACAGCTCAAATTGAGCTTCCTATATTTCTCCATCCCGGTTTTGAGCTCCTTAATATCCCTTTAATCGCTCTTTGCCATCTTTCCTTGAGGAAGGGAGCCCTTTCTGGTCTCTTCATTGGACTTTTTGTAGGCTTGACGGCTGATATCTTAGGGAGCGGTTTGGTCGGGGTTTACGCCTTTTCTTACGCCACCGTTGGCTTTTTGGTGGGGGAGCTCGGGTATCGCTTTTTCCTCACCAAGCCTTATTTGGAAGGGCTGGTTGTCGGTGGAGCGGTGATGCTCAACCTCCTTTTGGTGAAATTCCTTTCGCTCATCTTCTCCTTTGATACTCCTCACTTCTTCTCTTATTTCCTCCTCTTCCGGTTCCTTCTCAATGGGCTTTTCGCCCTTTTCCTCCTCTTTGTCCTTGAACTCTATCGGAGGGGAAAGGGATGAGAAGAGATTACGAGCTCCGTTTCCGGCTTATCTTTATCTTGATTCTTCTCCTTTTTGGCTTCTATTTAGCCAATTTTTGGTACCTTCAGTTGATAAAGGGGGGATACTTCCGGGAACTCTCCAAGTACAACTATCTTCATCGGGTGCCGATAAGGGCTCCCCGGGGAGAGATACTCGATAGGGAAGGGAGGGTGCTTGCCGGTAATCGTCCTTCCTATAACATAGCCCTCTTTCGTCATAGCTACCGTCTTCCTCGAGGAAGGGTGCTGAGGCTTGCCCGGGAGCTAAATATCCCCCCATCTTCCCTTTCCAGTCGTCTTGCCCGTTACCGCAAGGTCCCCCTCTTCCTTCCGGTGATCGTCGCGGAGGATGTTTCCTTAAGGAAGCTCGCCTACCTCGAGGCGAGGAGGCATCTTCTTCCTGAGCTCATCGTGGATGTTGAGCCGAAGCGCGATTATCCTTACGGCGAAGCCCTCTCCGCGGTCCTCGGCTATGTAGGTGAGGTATCCGCTTCCCAACTTAAGAGGAAGCTCTTTCCCAAAGCGAAATTTGGGGATTTGGTGGGGCAGGCGGGGGTGGAGCGGTATTATAACCGTTATCTGATGGGGGAGGATGGGGTGTTGGGGCAAAAGGTCGATTCCCGGGGAGCCCTGGTTGAAACCCTGTTTCGGGAAGAACCAAAGCCTGGCTCCACCCTCGTCCTCACCGTGGATGCCGAACTCACCCGTTACATCTACCAGCTATACAACGGGAGAAAGGGGGCAGCGGTGGTTCTTTCCCCAAAGACGGGGGAGATCTTGGCGCTGGTTACCAGTCCCAGTTATGACCCTTCCATTTTCTCCTCTCGTTTCTCTTCCGCCCAGTGGCGGAAGTTGGCGAACGATTCTGCTCACCCATTGCACAACCGTGCGGTTCAGGGGATCTACCCCCCGGGCTCGGTCTTCAAGCTGGTTATCGCCCTTGCCGCCCTTGATGCCGGGGTAGTTACCGAGGGGACAAAGTTTCTCTGCTCCGGGGTGCTATATGTGAATAAACATCCCTTTTACTGTCATAAGCAGGGAGGACACGGCTTTATCGATCTTCATCAAGCTATCGTCCACTCCTGTAATATCTATTTCTATGAACTGGGACTTAAGCTGGGCATAGAGAAGATCGCTCATTATGCCCGGCAGTTCGGCTTCGGGCATAGGGTTGGGATCGACCTTCCCTTTGAATCTACGGGGCTTATCCCCGATCCGGAGTATAAGAGGCGCCTCTTCCACGAACCCTGGTTTCTGGGGGAGACCGTATCGGTCGCCATTGGTCAGGGAGGGGTAACGGTTACCCCTCTTCAACTCGCTGTTTTCACCGCAGCATTGGCTAATGGGGGGAGGATCCTTCGTCCCCATCTCCTTCGCGAAGTCATCTCCTTTGATGGCAGGAGGCGTTCAAGGATTGCCCCAGAGGTGGTAGGGAACCTTGGTGTATCACAAGAGGCGATCGCTGTTGTCTCCCGCGGGATGAGGGGGGTGGTTGAGGAGGCGGGCACCGGTTGGCGGGCGAAGATGCCCGGAGTGGAGATAGCGGGGAAAACGGGTACTGCTCAGGTGGTTGCCTATAAGTCCTGGATGGATAGGAAGAATCTGCCGGAGCCTATGAGGGAACATTCCTGGTTTACCTGCTTTGCTCCCTATGATGACCCTGAAGTGGTAGTTACCGTATTCGTGGAGCATGGAGGGCTTGGTGGGGTAACTGCAGCGCCGATTGCCCGAAAGATCCTCGAGTTCTACTTTAAGGAGATAGCGAAGAAGGAACCCCTCAAGCTTGCCCTTTCGAAGGAGGAGAGATGAGCCGCTTCCAAGTTGTAAAGGGGATTGATCTTCCTTTGATACTTTCCATTATGGCGACGCTCGCGATCGGAGTGGTCCTTATCTATAGCGCTACTGCAGAGAGAGGGATCCCCTACTATCGAGATCAGCTCGTATGGATTGGAATTGGCCTTTCCCTTATGATAATCCTCCTCTTTTTCGATTATCACCTTCTCCTTCTTCTTTCCCCCTATTTTTATCTTTTAGGGGTGATCGCCCTCGCCATACTTCTCCCTTTTGGACGGCGGATATCAGGCGCAAGGAGCTGGATTGCTTTCGGTCCCTTAAGGTTTCAGCCATCTGAGTTTATGAAGATGGTGTTCATCCTCCTTCTTGCCTATATCTACTCCCAGGACGAAGGACGTTATCTCTCTCTTTCCCGCCTTATCAGGGGAGGAGTAGTCCTTCTTGTCCCCTTTGTCCTTATCGCTCTTGAGCCCGATTTGGGTACCGCTCTCACCTATCTCCCCATATTCCTCGGGATGAGTTTTATTGCTGGGCTTAAGCCGAAGGTAGTAGCGGTAATAGCCGGTGTCATCATCATCTCCCTTATATTGGGTTGGTTCTTTGTCCTCAAGGATTATCAGAAGGAGAGGATCATCACCTTCCTTCATCCCGAAGCCTATCCTCGCTCTTCCGGATATCAGATACTCCAGGCGCGGATCGCCGTTGGCTCGGGTGGCCTTCTCGGGAAGGGGCTTCGTGCCGGCTCACAGTCTCAACTCAAATTCGTCCCCTCTCAGCATACCGATTTCATCTTCTCCCTCCTGGGGGAGGAGTTCGGCTTCTTAGGGGTGCTCGGGGTGATGGGGCTTTATCTCGTCATCCTCCTTCGGCTCCTTTCCATTGCCCGCCTTGCCTACGATCCGGCAGGTTCTTTGATCGTATCGGGTGTTTTGTTCCTTTTCTTATTCCATTTTCTGGTCAATGTAGGGATGGTTATTGGTCTGATGCCGGTTACCGGAATCCCCCTACCCTTTCTGAGCTACGGTGGCTCTTCGGTGGTGAGTTCTCTGGCTGGCATTGGCCTCGCTCTAAATGTTAAAATAAGAAGGTTTGCTTATTAGTGGAATTTAGCTTATTGATAACGAATGAAAAGGGGGTATAATTTCCCCTCGATGGAAGAAAGGGTTTTGTTCGAGCTTCTTTCAGAGGTAAGAAAACCCCTTCGCTACGCTGGTGGGGAGTGGAACCAGGCAGCGAAGAAGAGGGCGGAGGTGCGTTTCCTCTTAGCATTCCCTGATGCCTATGAGATCGGTATGTCCCATCTGGGGCTCCGCATCCTCTACCACCTTATAAACGCTCTTCCCTATGCCTGTTGTGAACGGGTTTTTGCCCCTCTTCCCGATATGGAGGAGGCACTTAGAAAGAGAGAGCTCCCCCTTTTTTCTTTAGAGAGCAGGTCTCCTCTTTCCTCCTTCGATATTATCGGTTTTTCCTTGGAATACGAGCTTAATTACACCAATCTACTCCTTATGCTTGATCTTGCCCGCATCCCGCTCTTCTCCTCAGAGCGCTCCCAGGGCGATCCCCTCATCATCGCTGGTGGTCCTTCCCTCTTTAACCCGGAGCCGATCGCCCCTTTCATCGACCTTATGGTGATTGGAGACGGGGAGGAGGTGGTTCTCGAGCTCATCGAGAAGTACCGAGAGCTCAAGAGGGAAGGGGCGAAGAGAAAGGAGATGATCGAAGCGCTGGGGAAGATCGAGGGCATATATGTCCCTTCCTTCTATGAGGTTGTGGAGGATGAAAAAACCGGTTTCCTTATTCCAAAGCCAGCGCGGGCTGGGGTGCCTGAGCGGGTAAGGAAAAGGACGGTATATGAACTTGATCGCTTCCCTTTCCCAACCAGGCTGATCGTTCCCTATGCGGAGATCGTCCATGACCGGGTGGCGATAGAGATCGCTCGGGGCTGCTCCCGGGGGTGTCGTTTTTGTCAGGCGAGCTATATCTACCATCCAGAGAGGGAAAGAAGCTGGCAGAAGGTGAAGGAGGAAGCCATCTCCGCTCTCGTTGAGACCGGGTACGATGAGCTTTCCTTATCCTCCTTGAGTCCCGGGGATTATTCCCAGCTTCATCGTCTTCTTCCCTCACTTATGGCTGAGCTCGAGAAGAAGAGGATATCCCTCTCCCTTTCTTCGATCCGGGCAAGCGCCTTAACCGGCGATGTCGCCTCCTTGATAGAACGGGTTAGGCGAACCGGCTTTACCATCGCTCCGGAGGCGGGTAGTGAACGGCTCCGTCGGGTGATAAACAAGGGGCTTTCCGAAGAGGAGATCCTCGAAGCGGTGCGGGTTGCCTTCTCCCGGGGCTGGCGGATGATAAAAACCTACTTTATGATCGGGCTTCCCACCGAGAGGGATGAGGATGTCGCCGGGATAGTTGAACTCACCCGGAAGATGCTTAAGGCAGGAGGAAGGGGAGAGATCAATGTAAGCGTCTCCTCCTTTATCCCCAAACCACATACCCCGTTTCAGTGGTTGCCGATGGAGGAGGTGAAAAGGCTTAAGGAGAAGCAAGCATTTTTAAGAAAGGAGCTTTCCCCACTTCGTGTTCGTTTCAAATGGCACAATGTACGGATGAGCTTCCTCGAGGGGGTTCTCTCCCGGGGAGATAGGAGATTGGCTGAGGTGATCTTTCGGGCGTATCAACGGGGCGCCCGGTTCGATGGGTGGACGGATAAATTGAATTACGATGCCTGGCTTTCTTCTTTTTCTGAGGTTGGGGTAGATCCTGAGTTTTTCCTTTATCGGAAGATAGGAAGGGAAGGGATGCTCCCCTGGGAGGTGATAGATACCGGCGTCTCTCGCTCTTTCCTCGAGGAGGAGCTCGAGTTCGCCCTTAAAGGGAAGGAGAGCATCCGCTGTCATCCTTCCCGCTGTAAGCGTTGTTCCGTTTGCCCTCCGGAGTTTAGGGATAGACCCTTTTTGAAGGGAAAGAAGCAGGAGAAAGTGATATTGAAGAAGGATGAAACGGGGAAGAATGAAGGAGAAGAGAGCCCTCGCTACTATTATCGGGCGAGCTTTGAGAAGAGGGATCTTCTTCGGTTTCTCTCCCATTTAGAGCTTATGCGGACAATCCTCCGCACCTTTAGGCGAGCGGATATCCCCCTCGCTTTTAGCCAGGGATTTCATCCTCTCCCCTTAATCTCCTTTGGACCCGCCCTCCCGGTGGGGTTTGAGGGATGGGAGGAGTTCCTCGACTTTGTTGCTACCAGCGAGCTTTCCCCGGAGGAGGTCAAGAAGAGGTTGAATGGCTCTTCTCCCCCTGGTATCCGCTTTCTTAAGATAATTCGGCTGTCAAGAAAGCCCGCTTCCCTTTCCTCGATAATCAATTTAGCCCGTTATCTCCTCTATCTCAACGATCCCTTGGTAAGGAGGTTTCTCCCGGAGCTCTCCCTGTCCGATCATCGAGAGCATATCGCTCGTTTTCTGGAAAGGAAGGAGGTTATCCTTTCCCGGGAGAGAAAGGGTAAAAAGCGAGAGATAGACGCTCGTCCCTTGGTGAGACGGGTTGAGGTCGATGAGGAGGGGAGGCTTCTCTTTGAACTCAGGCTCACGGAGAAAGGGAGCCTTCGTCCGGAGGAGCTTCTTTCCCTTATTTACGGAGGTTCTTATCCCTCCCTTCTCGGGGTAAGGGAGCGGTTGTCGATATTGGTTAAAGAGAGAGAACTTTCACCATTCGAGGTAATGTGAGAATGACTAAGGAGATCATAGTCAATTCCTCCCCCTTTATGACCCGGGTGGCTATCCTCGAGGATGGGGAGCTATCCGAGATCCTGGTGGAGGACAAGGAGAAAAAGAGTATTGTGGGTAATATCTACAAAGGGAGGGTAAACCGGGTTCTTCCCGGGATGAGGTCTGCCTTTGTGGATATAGGTCTTGCTAAGGATGCCTTCCTCTATGTCACCGATGTAACCGAAAGCCTCGCCGACTACGATTTCGAAGAGGCAATAGAGGGAGGAAATAAGAGGAAGAGGCGCTCTTCACGCTATCGTTCCCCATCGATAGATGAGCTTTTGAAACCGGGGCAGGAGATCCTGGTACAGGTAGCCAAGGAACCGCTTGGCACCAAGGGGGCGCGAATAACCGCTTATCTCACCCTTGCCGGGAAGTATTTGGTGCTTATGCCAGCGATAGACCATTTAGGGGTCTCGAGGAAGGTAAAGTCGGCTGAGGAGCGGAGCAGATTGCGGAAGCTCCTTTCCCGGATAAAGAAGCGAGGGGTAGGTCTCATTGTGAGGACTGCTGGAGAGGGGAAGGAGCTCTCCGATTTCAAGCCCGATTTCAAATACCTTCTCCACACTTGGGAGGAAATAAAAAAGAGGGCGGATAAGGCAAAACCTCCTGCCCTCCTCTATGAGGAACCGGATGTCTTCCTTAAGGTATTACGGGATATCTTTTCTCCTGAGTTTTCCGCCCTTATCGTGGATACTGAGGAGGATTACCAGCGAGCGGTTGAGTTCCTCGAGCAGTTCCAACCACAGCTTTTACCTAAGGTTAAGCTGTATATCCGGGAGAAGCCGATATTCGAGGAGCTTGGGGTGGAACCACAGATTGAAAAGGCGCTTGAGAACCGGGTGTGGCTTAAATCCGGTGGCTACATCGTGATAAATGAAACCGAGGCATTGGTGGCGATCGATGTAAATACGGGGAAGTATGTAGGGCGAACTGATCTTGAAGATACCGTGTTCCGCACCAACCTCGAGGCGGCACGGGAGGTGGCGCGTCAGCTACGCCTCCGCGACCTTGGGGGGATAATAGTGGTTGATTTCATCGATATGGAGAAGCGAGCGCATCAGCAGGAGCTCCTCCGTCTGCTGGAAGCTGAGCTTTCTCGGGACCGCTCTCAAAGCAGGCTTCTTCCCCTAAAGGAATTTGGATTGGTGGCGATCACCAGAAAAAGGGTTAAGGAGAGTTTGGGGCAGCTTCTTTGCCAACCCTGCCCTCATTGTAAGGGGCTAGGAAGGATCAAGGCGATCAACCTCATCTGTCATCAGATACTGACTGACCTTGCCAAGCTCAAGGGGCGCCTTTCCGGCGATACCATTATCATCCGAGCGCATCCAAGCGTTATCTCCTATTTGAAGGAAAGGAAGGAGAAGGTCCTTTCCCCTATGGAGAAAGAGCTTGAAGCGGTCCTCCTCTTAAAGGAGGATCCCCTCCTTCACGAGGAGCAGTTTGACATTCTTCCCACGAGGAGTGGGGCGAGGTTCATTTGAAGAAAGTCTTAAGGAGAGAGAAAATGGGCAATGATACTACCTGTTTCCCATTGGTTTCTGTTTTTCGGGGTAATCTTGTGGAATCACGCCATTTCGGCATCATAAGTGTCGTTGATTCGAAAGGGAAAGAGCTTTACCGAATGGGCGATTCCTCGCGGGTTGTTTACCTCCGCTCGTCGGCGAAGCCATTTCAGCTCCTCCCCTTAGTTGAGGCGGGGCTTGATAGGAGATTCTCCTTTACCGATAAGGAGCTTGCGATTATGGCTGCCTCTCACAGTGGGCAGGAGTTTCACGTGAAAACAGTGATGGGAATCCTCAAAAAGATTGGGCTCGAGGCGGATTCTCTTCTTTGCGGTACCCATTATCCTTACGATCCGGAGACGAGCGCTCGGATAAAGCGAGGGGAGTTTCCCCTTACTTCATTACATAACTGTTGTTCTGGAAAGCACGCAGGGATGCTCGCTCGAGCGGTGGCAAATGGTTATTCCCTCTCCAACTACATAAAGCCAGAGCATCCGATACAGGTGGAGAACCGACGCACTTTAGCCGAGATCATCGGAGTATCCCCGGATGATATAGAGATAGGGATAGATGGTTGTGGTGTTCCCACCTTTGCTCTTCCCCTTAAGCTCGCTGCCCTCGCCTATGCTCGTCTTGCTGATCCCTCCTTCCTTCCTCAGCCACGGGCTGAGGCGCTTTCCCGGATCGCCCGGGCAATGCAGGAACATCCGGAGATGGTCGGAGGGACCCACGGAAGGCTGGATACCGAGCTTATGAAGGTAGCTTTCCCCAAGGTGGTGGCAAAGGTAGGGGCAGAGGCGTTTTACGGGATCGGGCTTCTTCCCGGTGTTCTTCCCGGTGAGGAGAAAGGGGTCGGTATTGCCTTCAAGATAGAGGACGGAGCCTGGAAGAGAGCAGTCCCACCAGTGGCGGTGGAATTGCTTCATCAACTGGGGGTTCTCTCAGAGGGCGAATTTAAGAAGCTCTCCTCCTTCCATCACCCACCGGTCAAGAACAACCGGGGTGAAGTGGTGGGAGAGGTCCGTCCCTCCTTCGATATCTCCAAGTTTAAGCTTTCTTAGTCCTGTTTAAGAGGGTTAACCCCGCCTCTGCCACCTCGTAAGGAGAGATGGCGGAGATACAGGGGGGTGGTAGAGGGTGGCATTTTCTTTTATAGCAAGGGCTACAGGCTATTTTCTTGTAGAGGGTAATCCCATCACAATAAGGTCCATTCCGTAAGGGATCGGTAGGACCGTAGATCCCCACCGTGGGAACGGAGAGGGCGGCTGCCAAGTGGAGGGGTCCGGTATCGGCGGAAACAACGAGGTTTGCCCGTTTGATGATAGCGGTAAGCTCCCTTATGCCAGTTTCGGGAAGAAGTTCTGCCTCCTCCTTCATCCTTTCCTTCACCTCAAGAGCGAGGGACCGTTCCCCGGGTCCGTAGGAGATGAAAATGGGTATTCCCGTCTCTTTTGCTATAATATCCCCAGCTTTAGCCAGCCCCTCCGGGGGATAACGTTTATTCTCCCAGCCACCAGCCGGGTTTAGGACGATGAACCTTCCCCCAGCCTTTTTCAGGAAGCGCTCCCCCTTTTCTTCCTCTTTTTGGGAAAGAAGGATGGGAAAGGTTACCTCATCTATCTCCTCTATCCCGAGGAGGGAAAGGAGCCCCAAGTGTTTATCCACAATGTGCCGCTCAGTGGTGAGGGAGTTTCTCCTTTTGTGATAGAAAAAACGGGCAAAGGGCTCCCTCAAGTCCCCCTTTTCATAGCCCAAGCGAAGCCTTGCCCCAGAGAGGAGGGCGAACATCGCCGATTTTACCAAGCCCTGGAAGTCGATGGCGATATCGAAGGCAAGCGAAGATAGCCTTTTCTTCAAGGCGAAGAGTTCCTTTATTCCAAAGAGGGGGGAACGGCGCGCCTTCTTGGTATCAACGGCGATTATTCCGGAAAGATATGGATTCCCTTGAAGGATGGGAGAGAACCTTTCCTCTACCAGCCAGAACAGCTCTGCTTCAGGAAACCTTTTTCTGAGTGGAGGAAGGACGGGCAGGGTATGGATGATGTCGCCCAGGGCACTAAGCCTCACGATGAGGATCCTTTTGGGGTTCATTTTCTTACCCGGTCTCTTATTCGGGCGATGAGCTCAGATGTGGAGTGAAGCTTGGGATCGCCAACAATAGCAGTCTTTCCCCCGTAGCTTTTCACTATCTCCCGTTCCGGGACGGTTTCTACCGTATAGTCGGTCCCCTTGGCGTGGACATCGGGCTTGAGCTCGAGAAGAAGGGAGGAGACGGTCAGTTCGTCGAAGATCACGATGTAGTCGATGAAAGGGAAGGCACTGAGTATCTCCGCCCGTTCAGAGGCGGTAAGTATTGGTCGAGGGGGTCCCTTTAGCTTCCTAACGGAATCGTCTGAGTTTAAGGCGACGATGAGGATATCCCCCTCCGCCTTCGCCCCCTTGAGGTAGCGGATGTGTCCGATGTGGATGAGGTCGAAGCAACCATTTGCAAGGACGATCCTCTTCCCTTTCTTCTTGAGCTCGGCTACGATCTCCTTGAGCCTATCCCTTTCCACCAGCTTATCACCGGAGATCCCTCTTGACCGCATCGATCAACTCCTCACGGCTGACGGTGGCTGTTCCTCGCTTCATCACCACGATACCCCCGGCGTAATTGGCGAGTCTTGCTGCCTCGTAGAAGCTCGCCCGGGAAGCCAAGGCTAAGGTAAAGGTGGCGATGACGGTATCACCGGCACCGGTGACATCAGCTATCTCCTCGGTCCCGTAGATCTCTATCTTCGCCGGTTTCTTCCCCCGTTCGAAGAGGATCATCCCCTTGCTTCCCCGAGTGAGCAGCACCGCCTCGGTTCCCGGAAGAAGGTCAAGGAGCTTCTCTCCCGCCTCGAGTGCTCGGTCATCGTCGTTTTCCAGCCTCATCCCAAGCGCCCCCTCTGCCTCGGGCTCGTTCGGGGTGACCGCAGTGGCTCCAGGGTATTGCAAAAGGTTGTAGCGGGAGTCAAGGGTGAGAGGTATCTTTTTCTTTCGAGTTTCCTCTCTTATCAGGGGAAAGAACGATGGGTTGAGGATACCCAAGCCATAGTCGGATATAAGGACCGCATCCGCCTCCTCTATTTTGGTGAGGAGTCGTTCCGCTATCCGATCCCTCAACCCGGAGGAATCGGGAAGTGGTCTCCACTTATCTATCCTCAGTACCTGTTGCTTTGCGGTATGGATGCCACCCGCTAAGATGCGGGTTTTAAGCGGTGTTTGATAGCGAGGCTCAGTTATGATGCCGGTCGTCTCCATCCCCCGTTCCCAAAAAGAAGAGATGATCTTTTCCCCCGCTTCATCCTCTCCCACCACCCCTATGGGTATGGCCTTTCCCTCCAAAGAGGCGATATTCGATGCCGCATTCCCTCCACCCCCGGGGGCGATGCGCGATGCGAGATGGCGGAGGATGAGTACCGGTGCCTCCCGGGAGATACGCTCGGTCATCGTTTCCACGAACTCATCAGCGATCAAGTCTCCTACCACGATCACCCTTTTTTCCGGAAATCGGTTTATTATCCGAAGAAGGCGTTCTCTTAACTTCCTTTTTTCCATTATCATTCCCTTCTCCCCAGAATAAATTCCACCGCTTCTCCTACATCCTCTGCCACGAAGTCAGGGAGGATCCCTTTATCCTCGAGTTTCTTCCTCGATCCCTTTCCGAAGCCGGTGAGGACGAGGACCGTTTTCATCCCCAGCTTCTTTCCCAATTCGATATCCTCCGGTTTGTCTCCCACCACAAACGACGAGCTGATATTGATCCCAAGCTCCTCTTTCGCCTTCAGAATCATCCCCGGCGCTGGTTTTCTACAGGGGCAATTCTCCCGGTAAGGGGGTAGTCCTTCCGGGTGATGGGGGCAGTAATAGATACCATCGAGCACTACCCCGTAGGAAGAAAGGAGTTTTCTCAATCTTTTATGGACCTCCTTCAGTTTCTCCTCGGTGATGTAGCCTCGGGCGATTCCTGATTGGTTGGTTACCACCACGAGGAGAAAACCGGCGTCCTTAAGCTTCTTGAGCGCTTCCCCTGCTTTGGGGATGAGCTTTAGTTTTTCCGGATCGTCGATGAAGCCAACCTCTTCGTTTATCGTTCCGTCTCGATCCAAGAATACCGCTTTATTTTCGCCCATAACTCTCCTTCATCTCAAGTTTTTTCGCCGCTTCGGCAAACACCATCTCCGCAGTAATGAGCTTCATACATCTATGATCTTTAGGGCAATGCCTGAGGAGACAGGGACTGCAGGGGACTGGAACCCGCACTACCTTGTGGATGTCGCCGAAGGGAGAGGTAGTGGCAGGGTCGGTGGGTCCGAATATGGCGACCACGGGTATGGAGAGAGCGGAGGCGAGGTGCATCGGACCGCTGTCATTGGTTATTAGAAGATCGAGAAGTGATAGAGCGCCGATGAGCGTGGAAAGATCGGTCATACCGGAGATATCGGTCGCTTTCCCTTTGATGTTTTTCACTACCTTATGAGCGATCTCCCGCTCCCCTTCTCCGCCGAAGATGATGATCTCCGCCTGGAACTCCCTTATCAGTCTTTCAGCAACAGCAGAAAACCGTTCCGGATACCATCTCTTGGCGGAACCATAGGTAGCACCAGGACTTATCCCCACCAGGGGATGGGAAAAATCGACCCCAGAAGAGGAGAGGAGGGCTTCAGCCTTCTTCCTCCCTTCGTCCGATGGGGCGAGGTGGAACTCTGGAGGTCCTGTCTCCAACCCAAGCGAAGACAAAAGCTCGAGATAATAATAGACTTGATGCTTCCTCTTTATCCCCTCACTTAGGGGGACAGCCCGGGTAAGGAGCCAACTTCTTCCGTCAGTTGCGTAGCCCCAGCGTTCGGGAATGCCAGCGAGGAAGGTGATGAGCGCCGCCTCGAAGGCGTTCTGGAGGAGAATGGCAAGGTCGAACTCCTTTCTCCTCACCCGCTTTATCACTGAGAAGAGCCCCGATATTCCTTTATCCTCTCCCCTTTTATCGAAGATTATTACCTCGTCGACCAATGGGGAGCCCCGGAAGATATCGGCGACCCAGGGGCGAACCAGGATCGATATATGGGCAGAAGGGAAGTTCCTTCTGATGGCGGCGATAGCGGGAAGGGTGATGACGGCGTCCCCTATCCAGTTGGTCCCCCGAATGAGGAGTCTCTTCACCCGCTCTCTATCTATAGGGTTATGAGGCATCCTCTTCCTCCTCCGGTGGTCTCGTCTTCCATCGCCGGTGCATCCAGAGCCAACAATCGGGGTATAGGCGGATATACCTCTCGATTATCTTGGTTGCTCGATGAGTTATATCCAGGATGTCTTTCTGATAATCCCTGCTTTTCTTGTAGGAGAGCTCCTTTTCATAGATGAAGAGGTATTTATCGCCATCGGTGGGGATGGCGAAGGCAGGGATTATCGCTGCTCCGGTTCTCAAGGCGATGGCAGCAAGTGCTGGAGTGGTGCAGGCTTTCTTTCCGAAGAAGTCAACGAACACCCCTTCCTTTCGCTGGACATTCTGATCGATGAGGAGCGCCACACCTTCTCCCCTCTTGAGTGCCCGGACGATCTCTCCCAAGGCGTTTTTCTTGGTTATCACCCGATTGCCAGTGAGCTTTCTCCTCTCGATAAGCATTTGGTCGAGGAGGGGGTTGTCCAGAGGGCGAGCAACCACATTCAAGGGAAGCCCAAGTGCTCCGTGGTGGATGCCCATTAGCTCCCAGTTTCCTAAATGGGCGGTAAAAAGGAGAACCCCCTTTTTCTTGGCGTAAGCCCTCTTTAAGTGGGAGATTCCCTTCACCTCGGCTATCTTGAGGAGATCATCCTTGCTCATCCGGGGGAGGCGGAGTAGTTCAAAGAGGAAGGCGCCGAAGTTGCGAAAGGTGTTTTTTACTATCTCCTCCTTCCTCTTTTTGGGAAGGGAGTCACCGAAAGCGATGGAGAGATTTTTAAGGCAGACCTCCCGGTGTTTCTTATCGAGGAGGTAGACGAGCCAGCCTACCATCCGTCCCAAGGAAAGCGCCCATCTCCGCGGAAGAAGGTAGGCTATCGCGGTGAATAGCTTGGCTAAGATGTTTTCCCGAATCTCCTTCACCTTCTTAACCCCAAACGAGAAAGGAGGAAAAAGAGGAATTCCTCCTCATCGATTATTTCCATCCCTATTTTAAGATAAAAGATGGGGAAATTGGAGGGGGCAGTCTCCGTAAGCTTCACGGCGTCTTTCTCCGTGGTGAGGAGTGCTTTTACCCCTCGTTTCTCCGCTTCGGCGATGAGGGAGGAGATATCGCTTCTTCGATACCAGTGGTGGTCGCGAAAGCGACGATGGGAGATAAGCCTGAGACCGAGCGAGGAAGCGGTTTCCTCGAAAGAGGCGGGGTTCCCGATCCCGGAGAAGGCGATGACGGGAAGTCCTTTTATATCTTGGAGAGGTATCCCCCTTTTCTCCCCGAGGGGGAAAACCCCCTCCACCTTGATCCTTCCCCGGAAGATGGGGGTCTCCTTTCTTTTAAATGGTGCGATCCTCTCTTTCACTGAAGGAAGTTCTCTTTCTTCCCCCCGGGTTATTATGATGCCATCCGCCTTTCTTATCGCCGATACCGGTTCCCTCAAGGCACCTGCCGGGGTAAGCCAGCTGTTTCCAAACGGGTTCCTCCCGTCTATGAGAAGGAGGTCGAGGTCTTTTCTCAGTTTTTTTTGTTGGAAGCCGTCGTCGAGGATTATCACCTCGGGATTGAAGAGCTTCTCGATGAGTTTCCCCCCCTCTCCCCTATCTTGAGAGAGGACTATGGGGATTTTTGGTAGCCTTTGGGCGAGGAGGAACGGTTCATCCCCTGCCATATCTACCGTCAGTCTCAGGTTATCGCCGTCTGTGAGGACGAGGGGCTCCGCCCCTCCCCCCCTTCTCCGGTAGCCTCGAGAGAGGATGGCGCATCTTATCCCATAATCAGAGAGGAGACGGGCGAGATAGATGGTGAAGGGGGTTTTCCCGGTTCCTCCCATAGTGATATTCCCTATGCTTACCACCTTAAGGGGGAGCCTCACCTCTTTAATAAGCCCCTTTTGGTAGATTGTCTCCCTTAGTTTAAGTAAGCCACGGTAGATAAAGGAGAGAGGGATGAGGGGAAGTACCAGAGGATGAAATCTATTTTCTTCCTCAAAGAGAAGTTCCCGAATCAGTGCTTCCTCCCACTTAGATTATGATGAGAGGAGAGGGGCAATGCTCTTGATTGTCCGCTCGATGGTACCCCTATTCTTCCTTACCACCTCCCGGGACGCCTCACCCATCCTGTGGAACCGGTTTTCATCCTCGATGAGAAGGAGAAAAGCCCGGGTCAGCTCCTCTTCATTCCTTACCTCTATCGCCCCACCTTCAGCGAGTACCATCGAGGCGATGGCGCGGAAGTTCTCCATATGATGGCCAAATATCACCGGTCTGCCCTGGGATGCTGGTTCCAGGATGTTGTGTCCCCCCCTGGGTATCAAGCTTCCGCCGACGAACACCGCCCGTCCATAGCGGTAAAGGGGAGCGAGTTCACCGATGGTATCGAGGATGACGACCGGTTTTCCCCTTTCTTTCTTCTTGATTCGGCTCCTTCGGATGTAGGGAAGGGAGAATCTCTTCACCAGTTCCTCTACCTCGTCGAACCTCTCAGGATGTCTTGGGGCGATGAGGAGTCTCACCTTAGGGTGTTTTTCCTTCACCCGGGCAAAGGCACGGAGGATGATCTCCTCCTCACCGGAGCCGGTGCTTCCCGCGATCAGAAGGGGGATGCCGTCGGAAAAGCCGAGAAGTTCAGCCAGCTTTTCCACATCCTTCCCCGAGCTTAGAAGCTCGTCCGAATCGAATTTTAGGTTTCCTGTTACCACTACCCGTTCTTCTGGAGCGCCGATGGCGATTATCCTTTTTTTGTCCTCCTCAGTTTGCATACAGAAGAGATCGATGTTTTTGAGCACCTTTCGAAAGAGGGGCGAAATGAGGAGATAGCGTTTAAAGGAACGATCGGAAATCCTTCCATTCGCCAGAACCACCCTCGCCCCATACCTCTTGGCGGTGGCTAAGAAGTTGGGCCAAAGCTCCCCCTCCATCAGGATGCAAAGCTTCGGCTTCACCTGGGAGAAGGTTCGTTCCAGGGCAAAGGGGATGTCCAGGGGAAAGAAGAAACAACCGCTTTTCTCCTTGAAGTTCTTCTCCGCCATATCCATCCCGGTGATGGTGGTCGCCGAGATGAACAGCGGGGTCTCGGGATATTTCTCCTTTAGTTTTTTAGCAAGCCCCCTGGCAGCGAGCACCTCTCCTACTGATACCCCGTGGATCCAGATGGATGGCTTCCCTTCTTTATTGAGCGTTTGGGGAAGTTTTCCCAGTCGCTCCCTCAGCCCTTGAAGGTATTTGGGATAAAAGAGCTCCTTTAATAGGAAATAAGGGGAAAGAAGAATAAGAGCCGTCGTATAGATGATGGTATAAAGAAGGAGCATCGCCCTTTTCCCTTATCTCCCCCCGTTGTCACTCAGGATTATAATAGTGGATTGGAGGAGGGAAGTCAAACTACCCCTCGTTCCTTTCCCGTTTTACCCGGTTTACGAAAAGGTGAGCCTGGCGCGTCGGCTCAGGAAGGCGATACCCCTTTGAGCAGGCAAGCACGAAAGAGATCGCCCCCTCGATATCGATAAGATGCCCTGGGGAGACGAATAGTGGTTTTACCCTGTCCTTCGTCCTCACCACTGCGCCTATTGTTTTCCCTCGATAGTAAAGGAGGGAGTATGACCCCCGCCTTTCAGGAACCTTGGCAAAGGTCCCCACCAATCTGCTCTTGGCACAGCCGATGCTTGGGCGATCTATGATTACCCCCAGGTGGGCAGCGATTCCCATCCTTCGGGGATGAGCGATCCCCTGACCATCGAAAATAAAGAGATCGGGAGAGTTTTCAAGGCGGGATAGCGCTTTTAAGATCGCTTCCGCTTCCCTGAAGGTGAGAAGTCCCGGGACATAGGGGAAACGGACCTCCTCCTCCGCCCAGACCTCCTCTATCAGGGAGAGCGAGGGAAAGGAGAGGACCACCACGCCAGCGAACATCCTTTTCTCCTCCTTCTCATAAGCCACATCGACCCCGGCGATTAATTCGACCTTTTTCTCGAGAGGCTTGATGATCAGCTTTGAGGAGAGTTCCCTCTGTATCGCGATCGCCTGTTCCGGGCTCACCTCAAAGGGGTGGAGGGGGTTGATATTCATTTCGGTGGCTTTTCCTTCTCAAGCTCAAGACGGCGAGTGAGGAGTTTTTCCGCCTCAGGAAATAGGGAGATCGCTTTTTCAAGCTGGATATCGAAGGAAAGGGCAACCCTTACCGCCTCCTCAAAGCCAAATAGATGGCGGAATATCTCCTCTTTTATGAGGAGCAAGAGTTCAGGCTTCGCCTTTTTGAATTCCTCGGGAGAATACTCGATCTTGGCGGAGGAGAGGAACTGTTTGAATTCAGCAAGTACCCTCTCGTCCGGCGAGAAGCCTTTATCTATCTCTTCCCGATGTCTCCCGATATAATCATTGGCAAACTCGAAGAAGAAATTCCGGCTCAAAAGACGCTGGGTGAAGGGGGAGAAGGGGATTGGTTTTATTTCGTAATCGGGGATGATTCCCCCGCCTCCATAGACGGTGCGACCGAGGTCTGTTTTGAAAGCGGGTCCCTTTTTCTCCTCTTCCCTTTCGGTGAAGTATTTTTCTCGGTTGGAGTAGTCCCGTTGGATACATCTTCCGCTGGGGGTGAAGTATTTGGCAGTGGTTAGGGCTAAGGCAGTACCGCCACTTAAGGGGTAGATACTTTGGACCAGTCCTTTTCCAAAGCTTCTTTCGCCCACGATGAGACCCCGGTCGTGGTCCTGGATCGCACCAGCTACCACCTCAGCCCCAGAGGCACTGCCTCTATCAATGAGCACGATGAGGGGGATGTCCTTTTTTGTGTTGGCTAAAGAGGCGTTGTAGGTCTGGGCGCTTCCCGGGATCCGTCCTTTCGTGGATACGATTACCCCATCTTTGATGAAGAAGTCAGCCACCCTTACCGCCTGGTCGAGCAATCCCCCCGGATTTCCTCTGAGATCAAGGATGAGGCGCTTCATCCCCTTTTTCTCCAGTTTATCCCAAGCCTTCTCGAACTCGGAAGCGGTGGTATCGGTGAATTGGACGATCCTTATGTATCCTGTGTTCTTATCGAGCATAAGGGAGAGGGGAATAGAACGGAGCGAGATCTCTGCTCTTACAATGGTGAAGGTGAGGGGCTCGGGGACGCCGTTTCTCCTGATGGTTATCTCTACCTTGGTCCCTTTGGGACCCCTTAGCTTGACCGCTGCTTGGTTTAAATCCATCCCCTTGGTGCTCTCCCCGTTTATCGCTACGATCACATCTCCCGCCTGAATGCCGAGGGATGCTGCTGGTCCTCCCTCGATGGGGGAAATGACGGTGAGCTCTCCGTTGTTGTTCATTCCTATGGTAAGTCCTACGCCGTAGTAGGCTCCCCCTTGGCTTTCTTTCAGTCTATCGAAGGTCTTTTTATCGAGGAAGTTGCTATGTGGGTCGAGACTGCGAAGCATCTTCCGTATAGCCCCATATACTACCTTATCCGGGGGAACTGGGCTCATATAGTTATCCTCGACTACCGCCAACGCCTCGGCGAAGATGCGGGCGAATCGGACGATCTCCTTCTCCAAAGCAAAGGCTAAGAAGAAGCTTCCAGTTATGATGATGGCGATGAGGGTTTTTCTCAACTTCGCTTCTCCTTTTTCATTAGTTTCGCGGTGGCTAAGCTTAAGCCGAGGATGGCGTAAAGGGTCATCAGGACTTCGGTATCCCCCCAGCTGTATTCGGTCAGCCCACCAAGGAAGAAACCAACGGTACCAGCGATCCCACCAGCGATGATTCCCTTAGCTATCCCCCCTTCCGCAAGGCGAAAACCAGCAAGCGCTGATTTGAAATAGAGGATGAATATAAGAAGAAAAGCGGTGAGCCCCAACATTCCCCGGGTGACCAGCATCTGCATTATATTGCTATGAAGGTGCCATAGGTTCTTATGAGTTGTCCCTTCGGCGCGGAATTCGGGGTAGATTGAGGGAAGGGCGTGCATACCGATGCCGGTGAGAAGAAGATGGGGCTTTGCTCCAAGGATGGCAAATCCGCTCTGCCACATCAAAAGACGTTCCCGATTCGATTGTAGATAAGCCCCCATAAATCCGGTTTCTTCTCCCTTTTTCAATCTCACCAATGAACGGAGGATGAGGCTCGCCCTGCCCAAGGGGAGAAAGAAGAGAGCAAGGTTTGCCCCGATGATGATGAGAAGGATGACCCCAAGCACCCGCCGGCTTTTGAGCCATCCTAAGGTGAGGAAGCTTCCTGTCAGGCTGATCCACCCTCCTCGAGAGTAGGTAAAAGTGAAACCCAAAAGCATTACCACGAGTGCAACAAAAAGGATAACCCGTTTCCTTATCCCCTCGGTATAGAGGAGTAAGCCGAGGGTGAGGGAAAGGATGATCACCAGATACTCGGCTAAGGTTAGATGGAGGCTGAAGAAACCAGTTGCCCGGTTCTGGTAGTGTCCGAGGAAATCGAAGCCGGTTAATCGTTGTACGATGCCGTAGCCTCCAGCGATGGTTCCCGCGAGAATGAGAGTTATGGTGAGCCATTCCGCCAAGCTTTCTTTATCTACCAGGAGATAGAAGAGATAGAAGATGAGGATGAGAAATAGCCCTCTTGCCTCAACCAGGCTCTCTTTTGGGGACAAGGAGCTCCCAATGGAGAGGAGAGAGAAGAGGGCAAAAAGGAGAAAAGCTGCATCCAACGGAGAGGGATAGAGTTTTATCCTTCTGGTTAAGAGGAGAATAGAGAGAAATAAAAAGGAGAGGAAAAAGCTTCCATAAGCAGCACTTATTGAGATTCCGGTAGCGAAGGTAAAGAGAAAGAGGAAACCAACCGCTACTCTACTAAGTATACCCCCTTTTCTTAACATCTGCCCCCCTCGGTGAAAGGATTATAACAAGTTGATTTTATTTAGTAAAATGGTTTTTTCCTCCGGATAAAACCGCTTGACATAAGATAGACCTTCTCCTATCATTTGGGAGGAGGGGCTTTTTGATAGCCTGAGGAGGAGTGGGATGTTTGGCTCCATTGGTATGCCGGAGCTGATTTTAATCTTTGTTATCGCCTTGATCATCTTTGGTCCGCGAAAGCTTCCCAAGATAGGGAAGGCAATGGGGAGGAGTTTGGCGGAGTTCAAGCGTGCTTCCAACGACCTAAAACGAAGCATCGAAGAGGAGATCGAAGCGGAGGAGCTCAAGGAAAGACTTAAGAAAAAGAAGGACAAGCCAGAAGGTTTTCCCAATACGGATGATTGATGCGATACGAGAAGAAGATGTCCTTCCTGGAGCACTTGGACGAGCTCCGGAGAAGGTTGGTTATTTCCTTAATAGCGATTGCCATCGCTTTTTTGATCGCCTGGTTCTTCCATAAGGAGATATATAAATTTCTCGCCCGCCCGGCTCTCCAGTTCCTCCCCCCAGGAGAGGATAGACTTGCTTATACCTCCCTTGCCGAGCCTTTTTTCTTCTATTTGAAGATATCCTTCCTTGCCGCCCTTTTTCTCGCTTCTCCGGTTGTTATTACTGAATTGTGGTTGTTTATCTCCCCCGCTCTTTACCCCAAGGAGCGGAAATACGCCCTTCCTTTCATCATTTTTGGCTCCCTTTTCTTCATTGCTGGGGGTGCTTTTGGTTATTACATCGCCTTTCCTATGGTTTGTCGTTTCTTCCTCACTCAGGGAATGGAGTTCCGCCAAGTGATCACGGCCAAGAGCTATCTCTCCCTTCTCAGCACCATCCTTTTGGGTTTGGGTTTAGTCTTTGAGACGCCGGTACTGATCTTCTTCCTCTCCCGGTTGGGGTTGGTAAGCCCGGGGTTTCTGATCCGCAATTTCAAATATGCCATCCTCATCGTCTTTATCATCGCTGCGGTAATCACCCCCACCCCAGATGTGGTTACCCAGACCACCTTTGCCCTGCCGATGCTCGGACTATACGCCCTGGGCATCCTGATCGCTAAGCTCTTCGGTAAGGACGAGGAAGAAGAAAGCGGAGAGGAAGAAGAGATCTATCCCAAGAAGAAAGAGGAGGATTTGGAGAATGAAGAGGGTGAGGACGATAAGGACGACTCTTCCCCCCTCGGCTGATACTTCTTGAAAGAAGATTTTATTTAAGGATTCTTTAAGCTTCGCCTTCTACCTTGGGGGGCGGTTGATCTCCTCTTCTGCTTGTTTAATGAGCTTAAGCATCATCGGATCATCCTTTATCTTTGGATCAAGGAGAACCAATTTATGGCGTAATAAGCGGATCTTCCGCTTTTCATTTAGGTAGAGAAAGATCAGGCCCAGATTCTTGCCCCCGCTTCCCCCGTAGAGGATGTAGGTGTTATTTACCGTCTTTGGCTCTTTGGTGAGGTTGAAAGAGTAGCTACCGACGATGATGTCTATACCGGGAACCTCTCTTGCCAGCCGTTCGCTATCTGTCATCTTCATTGCCGAAAGAAGGATCACTATATCGCAGGATTTCCTCAGTTCTGGGATGAGCTCTTCCAATGCTTTTTCTGGGTTTGTGGTTCTTGAGGTTTCGTCCCCTGGGTAGAGGCGTCTTACTGGAGGAAGAATGCCAGTAATGCCCACACTGATCCCTTCCTTAGGGAATCGCTTTATCAGGAAACGGCGGAAAGGGTATTTCCCCTTCTCCTCGATGTTGGCTGAAATGAGGGGGAAGCGAGCCTCCTTCCTCAGTTTCTTCCAGAGGGGGTTACCGAGGTGAAACTCCCTTTGCCCGATATTTGCTGCGGTATAACCCATCAGGGACATCGCCCGGGTGAGATAGAGGCTCTTTATCTCCCCTTCTCGGGTGTAGGCGGTGGTGAAGTTTCCTCCATCAAGGATGAGAATGGGGGTGCCCTGGTATTCCCTTTGCACCTTTTTGATGTAGGTAGATCTCCTTGCTATCCCTCCTGCTGGTATTTTGCAGCCACAGGGACGGAGGCTTCCCCTAACTGAGGAGGAATAGACGATGATGAGATGGGGTTTTTCCTTCTTCGCCTCAGAAGAGGGAGGAAGGAACAAGCTCAAACCGAAGAGCAGGGGGACAATAATCCATATTTTCCTCGTCATTTTCTTCCCCTCCGTTTAGTTCTTTTTATGATATCATATTCCCGCTTTTAAACTAAGAGAGGGAGGAGTATGAGCCGGATAGTTCTTGCTTCATCGTCTCCTCGGAGGATATCGCTCCTTAAGATGCTTGGGGTGACCTTTGAACCTGTTCCCGCTTCTATTGTTGAAGAGAAAAGAGAGGGAGAGGAACCAGCAGATTTCGCTCGGAGGATAGCGAAGGAGAAGGCTTTTCAAGTAGCAGAGAGGGTGAAGGCGGAGTTCGTCATCGCTGCCGATACGGTGGTGGTGATAGATGGGGAGGTGTTGGGGAAGCCGGAAGATGAGAATGAGGCAAGGAGGATGCTCGAAAAACTCTCAGGGAGAACACACAAGGTGATAACCGCCGTCGCCCTTTATAAGAAAGAAAGCGGAGAGCTTCTCCTCGACCATAAGGAGACGCTCGTCCGCTTTACCGTTCTCTCAAAAGCCGAAATAGATTGGTATATAAGGACCGGCGAACCTATGGATAAAGCGGGTGCCTATGGCATTCAGGGATTAGGGTCCCTCTTCATAGAGCGTATCGATGGCTGTTATACTAATGTAGTTGGGCTACCCCTTCCCCTTCTTTACCAGTTGGCGAAAAGAGCCGGTCTTTCCCTTATTTCTCCTTCTTAAATAACTTCTTTATCCCTTCGTATATCGAATAATCTATCTGATAGATCGCAGGGGAGTTAGCAAGCTTGGCATAAACCTTCTCCCCGGCTACTGCCTCAGCCCCGATCAGAAGTTCGGGAAGTTTCCCCTTTTTGAGCTGTGCCTTCACTCGAGCCTTTGGTTTTGAGAGGCCATAGCGGGAGAGATCTACTGGTTTCTCCTCCACTATCTTCCGCATCTTGACCGTATCGAGCTCCCAGACGAGGTCTTCCGCCTCGGTCCTCTTTCCCCGAAGCGATTTTGGTTCGGTGACGACGAAGCTCTCCCCTTTCTTCTTTATTACTGCCCGTTCATTCCCAAAGGTTATCTCCAAGCGGGAGAGATTATCATGCTCGTAGGAGAAGATCACCTTATCCCTGAGGTCGAAGCTCGTCTTGATGAACCGTTCACCATCCTCTGTTTCCAGGAGATATACTACATCTTTCCGGTTGGTTTTGGCGTAATAGCCCTCTGGCGTTTTGCTCTTTTTGCCGATGATGAGCTTAAGCGGTTTCTTCTTCCCTTTTAGGTAGATGGCGATCGAAGCCTTAGGCCTGTCGAAGCCGTAGGTTGCATCTTCTCCTGGGTTGTCGATGAGTTTTTTCGCCTTGCTGAACCGGGCATTGGAGAGAAGTCCCGATATCTCCCAGGTATCACCCTTTACCTTTATCGGTGAGGTGAGTTCCCATTCGTCCTCTCCCTTTTTCTGGACCACAGTACGCTCCCCTTTTGCTTCTACCTCGAAGCGCACTACCTTATCCTGATCAAAGGAGAGTAGATGCTTATCGCGCCATTCTATGGTAGCGAGGGGGATGTCCTCGATCAGCTCCTTGGGGACAACGAAAACGGTATCTCCCGTTCCTCGTTTTGCATAGTAGCCAGTATCATCATCGTTTTTCTTCCCGATCAGGAGCTTTTGCTCCGCCAGTCCTTCACCGATGAAGAGGGAAAGTTCTCCTTCAGGTTTCTCCAGTCCGTAAGGGATGAGGCTTTTTGGATGTTCGCTCACAAAGGCCTTGATCCGAGCCTTCTCCCATTCATTGAGGAAGGAGGTTACCCGTTCCTCGTCCGCAGGGAATTTGAGGGGAGAGGTAAGTTCCCATTTCCCTTCCTTATCTTTTTCGGCAGCTATCTCCTTTTGCTTGAGGAAGAGGCGGAATCTACGGACATCTTCTGCCCTGAAGGGGAGGAGGGTTCTATCCCTGATGTCGAACAAGGTCTTATCGAGCTCGTTCTTCATAGAACGGCTCACCATAATTACTTCCGGCTTCCCCTTGATCTTAGCGTAAGCGGAATAACCCACCGGGCTGTCGTCTCCTATGAGAATGGTGAACCTTTTCGTCTTTGTCTTCACGGTGAAGGTGATGTAGGGTTTGTCCAGTCCGAATTGAGCAAGATCTTTGGGCTTTTTGGCAACTACCTTCTCCCAGTCGCGGTCGATAACCGCCCTTGCCAGCCGGTAGACCGCCTCTGTATCCGCCTTCGTCTCTATCGGCTGAACGATGTTAAAGCCGACCCGTTTCGTCTTATCCTTTTCTACCACTATCTTTTCCCTCGGGGTGATCAGGGTCACCCCGATGATGTCCTTCTCTTTGATATCAGTAAGTTCCTTTGCCTTTAGCTCCCTCTTCTCCTTTTTTTCCGCCCTTTCTTTTTCAAAGTAATAGACCCCTATTACCAGGGCGAGGATGAATGCCCAGATGATCGTCTTCTTGAAGCTCATCTTTTCCTCCTCCTTCGCATTATCGCTATCAGCCCGATGATGGCGACCGCTCCGGGCATTATCACCACCGGGATGAAGAAGATGAGCCTACCCTGGGTCAAGGTGAGGGTAACCGGGGTACTCTTGGGGTTCTTCGGTCGGATGGAAATGAGCTCCTCCTGTTGGGCTGCCCAATTTATTGCGTTAAGGATGAAGTCCTCGTTTCCCTGCTGGGCGATATAGGTATTGGTGGCAAAATCGGAGTCGCCAAAGACGACCACCCGTGCCTTTCTTTCCGGTTTTGTTCCCTCTTCCTTTTCTTTATTCCCCCCCTCTCCTGCTTCCTTTTTGGGCTCGATTATAGCAGCAGCAGCGAGGGGAACGGGACCCTTCAGGTCCCTTCCTGGATCGAATGAGGCATGGCCCGCCCGAAGCGCCGCCTCATCGACCTCTCCCCAGCTCTGGGGGCTGGTTTGGGCAAGGGCTTGAATAGTAACCCCCTCAGGAGGTTCTTTTACTTTTCCTACCGATCTCGCATAGGGGAAGAAGGACATAATGTTGAAACCCTTAGTGATGTCGTGGGAGAGATAGCTTGAGACTACCGGGATGAGGTAGTCTCCGCCGAGTACCCGGCTGAACCTGTCGACGATGACATTGTTCCCAATGTCAAAACCGTACTTCTTAAGGGCAGCGACCAGCTTCGGGGTAGCAAACGGTTCCAAGAGGAAGATGGCACTTCCCCCTTGGTCGATGTAATTCGTGATCTCCTTTATCTCCCAGTCGAAGGGATCGACTTTAGGACCAGCGACGATGAGAAGGTCGCAATCGCTGGGGATCTCCTTTTTCTCGGGAAGGATTAGTTTCTTTGGCACATAGTTCTGCTTGATGAGCGCCTCCCTCAAGGTGGAGAGCCCGCCAGCCTCGTAATTCTCCATCGAATGTTCCCCATGGCCCTCAAGGAGGTAGATCACCTTCTCCTTCTTTCTGGTTACCTTGATCAGGGCGTTGGTTACCTCTTCTTCGCTTGCTCCAACGATCTTCTCCACATTTTTCCCGTAACGGAGGACAGTGGTGCCGTCGAACTTTATGTCATAGGCTTTTGCCTTTGCTGGGTTACGATCGGGGTCGAGAAACTGGTAGTGGAATTTCTTGTTGATGTAGTGGTACTGGGAGAGGAGGTCTTCCATCCGGGTTCGAGCACGGTTTCCCTGGGTGTAGAAGCAGATTACCTCGATCTCACCCGGGATGCTTTTAAGAAGCTTCACCGTTTGGGGGGAGAGAGAGTACCTTTTCTCCTCGGTTAGGTCGAACCTCTTGTTGTGGGTTGAGGCGAGCACATTGACCAGCACAATGATGGCGAGCACAATGAGGATGAGGAGCGCCACATTCGCTCCATACTTGGTGGATCGTCTAAGGAGATATTTTCTTATCTCCTCGAAGTTGAACACGAGATAGCCAAGGACGAGAGCTGCCCCAGCAAGGAGAAGCCCGAGGGGAAGTCGGGTAAGTTCCCCTCTTATGGTATAGATGAAGAAACCGGCAGCAATGAGTATCAAACCGGCTAAAAGTCCTATCTGAAAGAAGCGATTCATCTTTAGCCCCTCCATTTCTTAGATTCAAGTGAACGAAGGGTGAGAAATAGGAAGAAGAGGATCAGGGTGAGGTAGTAGACGATATCTTTAGTGTCGATTATCCCTTTGGCGAAGTTGTCGAAGTGCTGGAGGAGGGATATCTGAGTGAGCACATTTCCCACCTTTGGGGGGACGAAGTTCGCCGCCCAGCCGATGACCCAGAAGAAAAGGAGTACCCCGAAAGCAAGCACCGCTGCCACGATCTGGTTCTCGGTGAGAGAGGAGGCAAATATCCCTAAGGCGATGGATGAGGCGCCTAAGAGAATGAGCCCCAAGTACCCTGATAGGACTGGTCCCCAAGGGAGGGTGCCGAAGGTAGCCATCATCAAAGGGTAAACGAGGGTCGCTCCCAACATTACGAGGAAGACGGTGAGACAGGCGATGTACTTCCCGAGGAGAAGCTCCGAATCGCGAATAGGATAGGTGAAAAGAAGCTCGATGGTACCGGTTTTCTTCTCTTCGGAGAAGAGGCGCATAGTGAGAAGCGGCATAATCAACATCAGGAATACACTTATGTTGCCAAATAATGGCCTTACTACCCAATCGATCACATTCACCCCCGCCATCGCATAGGCACTCCTCATCGCCTGAAAGCTTATCAGATTGAAATAGGCATATCCCGAATAAAAGAAAAACCCGGCGAGAAGGAGGAAGATAAACATTACCACATAGGCGATGGGGGAGGTGAAGTAGGTCCTCAGCTCCTTTTTAAATATTGCAGCGAAGTTTCTCATTGGACCACCTCCCCTTCCTCGGTTACCAGCTTGATGAAGATATCCTCCAAAGAGAGTCCTACCGGGGTGAGCTCAAGGAGGGAGAACCCAGAGGAGACGATCTTAGAGGCAAGCTCCCCTCTTATATCCCGTTCCTTTTCCGCCTCGATGAGGTAGAGGTAGGAGTTTTCCCCCCGTTTTTCCTTTTCCTCCACATTTACCACCCCAGGGATGGAGCGGATGCTTTTCACCACCTTCTCCTTATCGCCAGCGACCTCTACCCTGAGCTCGCTTTTCCCGGAGAGCTTTTTGTTCAGGTTCTCCGGGGTGTCAACCGCTACCAGCTCCCCCTCGTTTATGATGATCACCCGACTGCAGACCATACTGACCTCAGGAAGGATGTGGGTGGAGAGGATAATCGTCCTCTCTCCGGCTAACCCCTTGATTAGCTCCCTGATCTCGATTATCTGTTTGGGATCCAAACCGATAGTGGGTTCATCCAGAATGAGCACCTCGGGATCGTTCACCAATGCCTGGGCTATCCCTACCCGTTGCCGGTATCCTTTGGACAGGGTGCCGATCAGTTTGTTCCTCACATCTTTTATGCCGCATTCCCCCATTACCTTGTCCACTTTCTTTTCGATTTCATCCGAGGGAACCCCCTTTACCGTAGCAGCGAAATTGAGGTATTCGTTCACCGTCATATCCTTATAAAGGGGAACCGTCTCTGGCATATAGCCCACCCTCTTTCGCACCTCGAGCGATTTTTCGAACACATCGTATCCCGCTACTGCTGCCCTTCCAGAGGTTGGGGGGAAGAAGCCGGCGAGTATCCGCATCGTGGTTGTCTTTCCCGCTCCGTTTGGACCGAGGAAGCCGAGGATCTCTCCCCGTTTTACCTTGAAGGTTATATTCTTTATCGCGGGGAAACTCCCGTAGTATTTGGTGAGATTTTCCACTTCTATCATTGCCGCCTCCTTGAGAAGGTAAGCATATCCTTCTTCTTTAGATAATAAGGCTTATAAGCAGGAAATTGAAGGAAAAATTGTAAGGGGTGAGGGTTTTAAGGATAAGTATTAAGGAGGAACCTCTTCAAATACGCCGAGTTTGCGGAATCGTTGATACCGTTGTTCCCTGAGCTCTTCAGGGGATAGCTTGGAGAGCTCTTTGAGATGCCGTTCTATATATCCATCGAGGATCTCTGCCATTTCCCGGGGATTGGCTTGAGCACCACCAGGTGGCTCGGGGATTATCTCATCTATTACCCCAAAATTGTAAAGATCCTGGGCGGTAAGCCGTAGGTTCTCCGCCGCCTCTTCTTTCTTCTCCTGGGTTCGCCAAAGGATGGCAGCACATCCTTCAGGGGAGATTACCGAGTAAATGGCGTACTCAAGCATCAATACCCGGTTTCCCACCCCGATCCCCAGGGCACCACCAGAGCCTCCTTCCCCGGTTACAATGATGAGGAAGGGAACCTTGAGCTTTGCCATCTCCCTTAGATTATAGGCAATAGCCTCAGCCTGACCTCGTTCCTCTGCCCCGATCCCTGGGAAAGCTCCCGGCGTATCCACGAAGGAGATGATTGGTCGCCCGAATTTCTCGGCGAGCTTCATAATGCGAAGTGCTTTGCGGTATCCCTCAGGATGAGCCTGTCCAAAATTCCTGTGAAGCCGTTGCTTGATGTCTCGCCCCTTCTGGTGGCCGATTACCGCTACCGGCATCCCCTTATAAAAGGCGATCCCCCCTACTATTGCCGGATCGTCGGCAAACCTTCTGTCTCCATGGATCTCGAGGAAATCGTCGAATAGAAGCTCAATGTAATCCAGGGTGTAAGGGCGTTCCGGATGGCGCGCCATAAGGACCTTCTGCCATCGGGTGAGATTCCCATAGATCTCCTTCCGCTTCTTCTCAAGTTCTGCCTCCAATTCTTCCTTTTTCTTTATTATCTCTGGGGTGGGATCAGTATAGGAAGACAGCTCCTCGAGCTTTGCTTCAAGCTCTATAAGAGGGACCTCAAAATCTCCAGCTGCTTTTCTCATCTCACCTCTTTTACATCAGACTTACATTACTTACCAGAAGGGGGGATGATTGTCAAGGATAGAAAACCTATTCGAAGAGGAGGGTAGTTTTACCTCTCCCGATAAGTTCTTCTATTTTGTCAATTACCTCCGGTTTTGGAGATATGCGGAGTGATCTATCTGCTTTTACAAAAGCTTCAAATTTCCCTGGGGCAATGAGTTTGAGCAGTAGCTCACATTCACCAGGTCTTTCGCCTATCAGTTTTTTCAAGCTGAGGAGTCCTTCCTCACTAATTTTGGTTAGGTCGATCTCCACCACCAATCTTCGCGCGAGACGCTCCTTTGCCTCGGTGAGTGGTATTACTTCAGAGGCAAGGAGTTCCACCTTATCCTCTTTGTTGGTATCCACCCGCCCTTTTATCAGCACCCCCTTTTCTGGTTGAATGAGATGGCGTGCCTCTTCGTAAACCTTAGGGAAGATGAGAACCTCAGCCTTCCCTTCAAGGTCTTCGACCACGATCACCGCCATCGGTTCTCCTTTCTTGGTGGTGAGCCGTCTCACCTCAGAGATAACCCCGGCTAAAATGAGTTCCCTTCCCTTGTTCTCTGGAATCACCTCCTGGGTTGAATGATGTTTCAAGCTTTGAAGCTCTTTCTGGTATTTAGTCAAGGGATGCCCTGAGAAGTAGAAGCCGAGTACCTCCTTCTCATAAGCGAGCCTTTTCGCCTCGTTCCACTCTGGGACATTGGGGAGTTCTTCAACCTCTCTCTCCTCGGCGAATACATCGAACATACTTGTTTGCCCCCGTTCCCGCTCCTCCTGCCTCCGCTGTGCCCGTTCTATTGCTTTGTCTAAACCGGCGAGAAGCCTTGACCGTGAGACCCCGAGGGAATCGAACGCTCCCGCTTTGATCAGGCTCTCTATCACCCTTTTGTTGACCAAACGAAGGTCGACATAGCTACAGAACTGCTCCAGAGTTTTGAAAGCGCCGAGCTCTTTTCTCGCTTCGACGATTGAGGATACAGCGGACACCCCTACATTCTTTATGGCGGCAAGGCCAAAGCGGATGGCTTTTCCCTCCACGGTGAAGGTGGCGTAGCTCGCATTTATATCCGGAGGGAGGACTTCTATGCCCATCTCTCGACATTCATTTATGTGTTTTACCAGCTTATCCGTGTTATCGCATTCCGAGGTGAGAAGCGCTGCCATAAACTCCACCGGATAATGGGCTTTAAGATAGGCAGTTTGGTAAGCTATTAGGGCGTAGGCGGTGGAGTGGGATTTGTTGAAGCCGTAGCTGGCGAACTGTTCCATCCAATCGAAGATCTTTTTTGCCTTCTTTTCCCGTATTCCTCTTGCCTCGCCCCTTTAATGAACTTCTCCCGTTGTGCCTTCATTACCTTGTGCTTTTTCTTTCCCATCGCCCGGCGGAGGAGATCAGCTTCACCGAGGGAGAAGCCAGCGAGCTTGGAGGCAATGCGCATCACCTGTTCCTGATAGACGATGGTTCCGTAGGTCTCAGCGAGTATCTCCTCAAGGTCAGGGTGCTCATAGGTGATCTTTATCTTTCCATTTTTCCTCCCGATGAACTCCTCCACCATCCCGCTCTTTATTGGTCCTGGTCTGTAGAGGGCGTTCAGGGCGATCAGATCCTCGAACCGCTCGGGTCGGAAACGGCGGAGGAGGTCTTTCATCCCCATACTCTCAAACTGGAATACCCCTGAGGTATCTCCTCGGGAGAAAAGTTCGAAGGTCTTTTTATCATTAAGCGGGATTTTCTTGATATCGAGCTCCTCGCCCCTCGTTTCCCTGATGTTGTCTATTGTCTCTTTAATCACGGTGAGGGTGCGGAGTCCGAGGAAGTCCATTTTGAGGAGCCCCAACCGCTCGAGGTCTCCCATAGCGTACTGGGTGGTGATTTCACCCTTGCTTCCTTTATAGAGGGGGACCAATTCGGTGAGTGGTTCCGGGGTGATGACTACCCCAGCGGCGTGGGTTGAGGCGTGGCGGGTGAGCCCCTCGAGCTTCAGGGCGATCTCGATAAGCTGTTTCACCTGGGGGTTCTTCTCGACCAGCTCCTTTAGTTCGGGAACCGCTCCTACCGCCCGCTCAAGCGAGGAATCGAGCTCGAAGGGTATGAGCTTAGCTATTCGGTCCACCTCGGCGTAGGGGAGATCGAGCACTCTCCCCACATCTCGCACCACTGCCCGCGCTGCCATAGTACCGAAGGTGATTATCTGGGCGACATTCTCCTTACCGTACTTCCTGGTTACATAGTCGATGACCTCCCCCCGACGGCGCATACAGAAGTCGATGTCGAAATCGGGAAGACTCACCCGTTCCGGGTTCAGGAAGCGCTCGAAGAGAAGCCCGTATTCTATCGGGTCTATCTCGGTGATCCCCAAGGCGTAAGCGACCAAGCTCCCTGCCCCGGAGCCCCTTCCCGGTCCTACCGGTATCCCTTTTTTCTTCGCAAATTGGATGAAGTCCCAGACGATTAGAAAGTAGCCAGAAAGCCCGGTCTCCCTTATGGTTGCGAGCTCCTGCTCCAATCTTTTTTCATATTCCCTTATGGAGGCTTTTAACTCTCCCTTTTTCTCCCGCTCCTGAAGTTGATGAAGGAGATTGGAAAATCCCTCTCGCGCCACCTTCTCCAGGTAGCTATCCAGGGTGTAGCCCGAAGGAACCTCGTAGCGAGGTAGATGATAGGAGCGCTCAGCGGAGTTTAGGGCGAAGTGGGTCCTTTCCGCTATCTCCACCGTAGCTTCAAGCGCCTCGGGGATCTCAGCAAAGAGCTTCGCCATCTCCTCCGGCGATTTGAGGTAGAACTGATCGCCGGTAAAGCGAAGCCTTTCCTTATCGCTTATGCTTCTTCCCGTTTGGATGGCGAGAAGTACATCATGAGCCACCGCATCCTCACGCTTGAGATAATGGCAGTCGTTGGTAGCCACTAAGGGAAGGTCGAGCTTCCTTGCCATCCCGATGAGCTTTTTCGCCACCTCCCGCTCTTCAGGAATACTGTGATCCTGTATCTCAAGGAAGAAATTTCCCCTCCCCATTATTTCGGAAAGCTCACCGGCACATTCTTCCGCCTTCTTCTCATCTCCTCGGAGAAGATAGTAAGGTATCTCTCCCTGAAGGCAGGCGGAAAGGGCAATGAGCCCTTCCGAATGATTTGCGAGTAGCTCCTTGTCTATCCGCGGTTTATAATAGAATCCCTCGAGGTAGCCGGCGGTTACCAGCTTCACCAAGTTCTTGTATCCCTTGTGGTTCACCACCAAAAGGAGGAGGTGAAAGCAGGGCTCCCCTTTTTTATCGGGAATCTGGGTTTTCTCAAACCTGCTTCCCGGAGCGATATAGACCTCACTTCCTATTATCGGTTTTACCCCCGCTTCAAGCGCCAGATGAGAGAAGGTGACGGCACCGAACAGGTTTCCGTGGTCGGTAAGTGCCACCGCCTTCATCCCGAGTTTTTTCGTCGTCTCAATGAGCTCAGGAAGGCGGATCGCTCCATCGAGTAGGCTGTATTCACTGTGGTTATGTAGATGGACAAACCTTACCTCATCCATCCTCTACTCCCATTCGATAGTGGCTGGGGGTTTCGAACTGATATCGTAAGCAACCCGAGTGATTCCCGGAATCTCGTTCACGATTCGATTAGCCACCCTTCCTAAAAAAGAGAGGGGAAGCTCCGCCCAGTCGGCGGTCATTCCATCTTCCGAGGTGACAGCGCGGAGCACTACCACCTCTCCATATGCCCGTTCATCACCCATAACCCCAACCGAGCTCACCGGAAGGAGCACAGCGAACGCCTGCCATACCTTGTCGTAAAAGCCGCCCTTCTTGAGCTCCTCGATGAAGATGGCGTCCGCCCTCCTCAGGCGGGAGAGCCTTTCCTCGGTTACCTCTCCCACGATGCGGACGGCAAGCCCTGGTCCGGGGAAGGGGTGGCGGTTGAGGATCTCTTCAGGAATACCAAGCTCCGCTCCTAATCTCCTTACCTCGTCCTTGAAGAGGAAGCGGAGCGGTTCTATCAGCTTGAATTTGAGGTCCTGAGGGAGACCTCCTACATTGTGGTGGGTCTTGATGGTAGCAGAGGGTCCGGCTACAGGACGGCTCTCGATGACATCGGGGTAAAGGGTCCCCTGAGCCAAGAAGGGTATTTCCCCAAGCTTTACCGCCTCTTCTTCGAAGGTACGGATGAAGGTGTAGCCTATTCTCCTCCGTTTTTCCTCCGGGTCGAGCACCCCCTTCAGGGAGGAGAGGAAACGCTTTGTCTCATCGCGATAGCGCACCTTAAGTCCCACCTTTTCTCTTAAGAACGAGAGCACCTCCTCCGCTTCTCCTTCCCGAAGGAGCCCGGTGTTGACGAAGATGGAAACGAGTTGATCCCCTATTGCCCGATGAATGAGGACGGAGGTAACGGTAGAATCAACTCCCCCGCTTAAGGCGGCAAGCACCCGTTTATCCTTTACCTGTTCCCTTATCTCGGCTATCGCCCTCTCGGCAAAGGCGCTCATCGTCCAGTTTGCAGGAGCCTTGGCGATCTTCTTGGCGAAGTTTGCCAGTATCTTCCTTCCATCCGGGGTATGGGTGACCTCGGGATGGAACTGAACCCCGTATATCCTTTTCTGTTCGTTGGCTATGGCGGAGATCGTTCCTTCCTTACTTTTAGCTATCACCGAAAATCCATTTGGGGGTTCGAGAACTACATCGCCGTGGCTCATCCAAACGGTGATCTTATTGGATAGCCCGGAAAAAAGAGGGCTTTTGGAGAGTATTTCAACCCCCGTATTACCGTATTCCCTTTTCCCTTTTGCTGATCCTACCTTCCCCCCGAGAAGATGAGCAATGATTTGCATTCCATAGCAGATGCCCAGGATGGGCACTCCCAGGTCGAACAGCTTGAGATCGGCAAGGGGTGCCCCGGGCTCAAATACATGGGCAGGACCGCCGGATAGAATTATCCCCGCCGGATTTGAGGAGGTGATTTCATTAAGCGAGGAGTAGTAGGGGAGGATTACCGCATATACCCCTTCCTCCCTTATCCTCCTGGCAATGAGTTGGCTGTATTGCGCCCCGTAATCTAAGATAACTATTCTTTCCTTCTCCTCCATCTCTCCCCTCAAGGGTAAGTTTACTACAGGAGGCGTTCCGGGTCTACCTCGATTGAGAGGTCGGCTGGGGGGATTTTCGTCTCCCTGAGGGTGGAAAGAAGGAGACTACGGATCTCCTCTTCCTCTCCCTTTAAGATGATTTGATAGCGAAACCTCCCCCGAAGCCGGAAGAGACCTGCCCGGGCAGGACCGAGAATAACCACCTTCTTCCCTCTTTTTCCCCTCATCGTTGAAGCGAGGCGTTCCGCCTTCTTCAAGGTGTGGTCTTCTCCCTTTCCGCTTATCACAATGCTTATCAACCGGGAGAAGGGGGGGTAGCGCATAACCCTCCTCAGCGCTTTTTCCTCCTCGTAGAAGCTCTCCCAATCGAGGGAAGAGGCGGATTTCATCACATAGTGTTTCGGATGGTAGGTCTCGATGAAGACCTCCTTTGCCTGGCAAGCCCCTTTGCCTATGAGCTGAAGAGCCCTCTCCCCTGCTCGAAAATGGGGCTGATTAAGGGCGGGATCCGGGTTTAAGAAGGCGATGAGCTCCGCTCCTTCGGCAAACTCCTCTCTTAGAGCGAGCCTTGTGCCCACGGTTATCGGGGGGGGCGACAGATTCTTCATCTCCTCCCATACTCGTTCGATATCCTCGGGTTTTTTCACCACATCGGTATCTACCCTTATTATATTCCTCCCGCTAAAGAGTTTTTCTACTTCTCCCATCAGCTTCTCCGTTCCTTCGCCGAGGTAGTGGATGAACCTTTCCCCGCATTCAGGGCAGACCTTCAAGGGGGCTTTTTCCTCTCCACAGTAATGACAGCGGAGGACGCCATCTTTTTTATGATAAGTTAGGCTCACACTGCAGTTAGGGCAACGGGGAATGAAACCGCAGGCACGGCACATAAGGAAAGAGGCATACCCTTTTCGATCGAGGATGAGGATTATCTTTCCCGGGCACTCCTTCATCCTCGCGATAAGCGGTTCTGAAAGGATCTTTCTTCCCCTCTTTTTGAACTCGGAAGTCATATCGATGAGTTCGATCCGGGGAGGTGTTTCCCCCTCCAGTTTTAGAAGGGTGAACTCCCCCTTTTCTGCTCGGAAGTAGGATTCGAAAGAGGGAAAGAAGGAGCCGAGGACGACCGGTACCCCCTCGAGCTCCCCCCGGATGAGGGCGAGTTCTCGCACATTGTAACGGGGCGTTTCCTCCCGGTAATGTGCTTGGTCCTCTTCATCATCGACGATGATCAGCCCTAAATCGGGGATGGGAGCAAATAGGGCAGTCCTTGCCCCGATTACGATCCTTCTCTTTCCGTCCTTTATTTTGAGCCATTCATCGAGATATTGTTTTGGGGTCAGTCTTACCGTGATCAAGGACACGAGCTTCCCGAACCGGGAGGAAAGAAGGGAGAAGAAAGGAAGACTTATTTCCGGAAGAAGGATGAGCACCCCCTTCCCCTGGGAGATTATATCTTCCACGAGCTCGAGGTATTTACCCCTCCGTTTCTTCTTCGTTCCTAAAAGGAGAAGAGGTTTTCTTTTCTTAAAGATGTTTTCAGCAAGAGGAGCTTTCTTCTCCTTTTTCTCTAAGGGTTTTTCTTCTTCTTGTTTTCCTGCCCTTCTTGCGGTGATGGGATAACGACATTCAATAAGCCCTTCCCTTTTCAGTTTTGCCAGGTAGTGGTCGATAGTTTTTCCCCTGAACCTTTGCCTTAGAGTGCGGAGGGAGAGTTCCTTTTCGCCGATTATGGCGAGGATCTCTCCTTCTCGTTCCCGGATTTTTCCTGAGGAGAGCCTTCTTCTGCCCTCTTCGCTCAGCGAGTATCGAGGGGTGCTTCTTCGGGAGAGGAGCTCGGGAAGGGCAGACTTGAGATAGAGCCCCGGGGAGCCGAAGTATCTCTTTGCTCCTTCCAGGGCAAGTTCGATGAGGTGGGAGGGAAGGAGCGGCTCATCATCGAGGAGTTCCTCTATCTCCTTGAGCTCACTTTCCGGAATGCTCGATTCCTCCTTCACCCGAAGGACGAAGCCGAACTCGGGTTTTCCCGATAGGGGAGCAACCACCCGCATTCCCCGCTTTATTTTCCCCCTCAGAGCCTCGGGGATAAGGTAGTCGAAGGAACTTAGGAGAGGAAGGGGGAAGGCTACTTCAGCGATCTTATCCTTCATTGGGGAATCTTCCCTCATCGAGGAACGCTCGTACCTTTTTTACATCTTCCCAGACATCCCGCTTTCTTCCCGGGTTGCGGAGAAGAAAGCCTGGATGGAAGGTGGCGATCAAGGGGATGCCGGCGAAATACCACACCCTCCCCCTGAGTGCCGAGATGGGCGCTTCGGTCTCAAGAAGGGTGCGGGCGGCGTGAGCGCCGAGGGCAAGTATTATCTTTGGTTTGATGATCTCTATTTGCTTAAGAAGGAAGGGCTTACAAGCCTCTCTCTCCTCAGGCTTTGGGTCGCGGTTTCCCGGAGGATGGCATTTGAGCACATTGGCGATATAGACCTCCTTTCGGGATAAGTTTATGGCGGCGAGGATACGGTTTAAAAGTTTTCCCGCTTGCCCTACGAAGGGAAGTCCCTCCTTATCCTCGTTGTAGCCCGGAGCTTCGCCTATGAGCATCAGCTCTGCATCAGGGCTTCCTGCTCCGAATACGAGTTTGGTCCGCGTCTTCCACAAGGAGCAACGACGGCAGGATAAAGTCTCCTTCTCAAGCGCTAAAAGGCGCTCCTTCTTTCCCTCAACCTTCAGGAAAGAAACACCGATCTCGCGATAGAATTTTAGATGCTCCCTGAGCTGGATGATCGGATCGTCCTTCATCGGTTTAACCTCTCCTCGATAATATTGATGAGATGCCGGGCGAACTCCTCTTTTCTTATTCGGGGGAAGCGATGTATTTTCCCCTCGCGTTCAATTATCACCGGCAGGATGAAGGGAGAGGAAAAACCGGCTTCAGAGGAAGAGACATCGTTTGCTATTATGAGGTCGAGGTTTTTCCGGGAGAGCTTTTTTCTCGCCTTCCCCACGATATCCTCTGTTTCAGCAGCGAAGCCCACGCGCAGTCTTCCTAAACCCTTTTCCCCAATCTCGGCAAGGATGTCCGGAGTGGGTATTAACTTCAGGGTTAGCTCGCCTTTCCCCTCTTTTTTGATCTTTTCCTTTGCCTTCTCCTTTGGGCGGAAATCGGCGACTGCAGCAGTCATAATGAGTACCGAATCTGGGGAAAGTGAGGATAACACCGCCTCTCTCATCTCGGTGGTGGTATTTACTGGGATAAATTTTACCCCATAAGGAGGGACGAGATGGGTGGTGCCGGCGATAAGGATGACCTTTGCTCCCCTCCTTTGTGCCTCTTCCGCCAGGGAAAAGCCCATCAAACCAGAGGAGGGATTGCTGATGAAACGGACGGGATCAAGCCACTCCTTGGTGGCACCGGCGGTTATGACGAAGGGGATTCCCTTAAGTGTTTTTTTTTACCGAGGATGTCAAAACAAACCGAAGCGATACGCTCGGGCGAGGCGAGCCTGCCCTTCCCCTCAGCACCGCAGGCTAAATAGCCCTCTTCTGGCTCGACAAAGACTACCCCACGCTTTTTCAATCGCTCGATATTTTCCTGAACTACCGGGTGGGCGCACATCCGGTGGTTCATCGCCGGGGCGATGATCACCGGAGCATCGGTTGAGAGAAAGAAGGTGGAGAGGAAGTCATCGGCTATTCCAGAGGCGAACTTGCCAATTATGTTTGCGGTTGCTGGAGCCACCACCAGGAGATCACAGGAATCAGCCAGCGAGGTGTGGGCGATCTCAGGTGAGGAGGGCTCGGGGAAAAGATCATCCATCACCTTGTTGCCCGAAAGCGCCTCGAATGTGAGAGGGGAAATAAATCTTTTGGCATTGGTGGTGAGTACCACCACTACCTCCTCCCCCCCCTTTACCAACTCCCTGAGGAGGTGAACCGCTTTATAGGCGGCGATGCTACCGGTTACTCCAAGGACTATCTTACCCAATAATCCCCCCACCTATTCCGTTTCTTCTTCCTCTTCTTTTTTCTCCTCTTCTTTGGGGAGCACCGAGTAGGAGAATAACCCTCGGGCTACTTCCTCTTGGGCAATGGAGGTCAGCTTCTTCTTATCGGTTTCTATCTTGGGCTTTTTCCCCATTTCCAACTGTTTCAATCGCTCGTAAGCCAAGGTTACGAAAAGGTAACGATTGCTAAAGAGATCAACCTTCTTCTCGGTCATTTTTTCCTCACCTCAATTATCATCCCTTCCAGGAAAGGTAGCGGATATCTCCTTCGCCACCTGGTCCATTCTTTCTCTTCTTGCTCGCTCTGCCCTTACGATCGAGGCTAAGATCTCCCTCGCAGAAGCGAGCTCGTCATTTACTACAATATAATCATACTCCGGGTAGCAGTCAATCTCCTTCTCTGCTCGGCGGAGTCTTATCCTTATCTCCTCCTCCTTATCCCGCATTCTTGTTCTTATTCGTCTTTCGAGCTCGGAATAGGACGGGGGAAGGAGGAAGATGGTCACCGCGGAGGGGATCTTGTCCCTTACCTTCCGTGCTCCCTCAACATCTATCTCAAGAAGAACATCCTTCCCCGATGAGGTCGCCTTTTCCACTGGAGCTTTGGGGGTACCGTAGAGATTTCCGTGAACCTCAGCCCATTCAAGGAGTTCATCCTTTTCTATCAGGGAGAGAAACTCATTCCGGGAGACGAAGTGATAGTCTACTCCTTCCTTTTCTCCTTGCTTTTTGGCTCTGGTGGTAGCTGATACGGAGAAGAAGATATCGGGGAAAAGGGCGAGAAGTTCCTTCCTTAAGGTAGTTTTACCCGTTCCTGAGGGGGCAGAAAGGACAAACACTATCCCCTCCCTCTTTCCCCCCCGGTTCCTCTTCTCAGCCATACTTATTTCTTCTCTTCCTGTAGCCGGGCTACCACTGTATTTATATGCACCGAGGAGAGAACTATGTGGTTGCTATCGGTTACGATCACCGAACGGGTCTTCTTTCCCCCGGTGGCATCAATGAGCCTACCTTCCCGGCGTGCTTCTTCCCGCATCCTTTTTATAGGGGCAGAGTGGGGTGCGACCACCGCTATCACCCTCTCTGCCGTTACTGCGTTCCCAAAGCCTATATTTACCAGCCTCATTTTTGCTTAACCCCTGTTTTATATTAGGGTTATTCTATATTTTGGGCTTGCTCCCTTATCTTTTCAATCTCCGATTTTATGGATAATACACCCTTGGTGAAGTCAAGCTTTTTTACTTTAGAACCCAAGGTATTGGTTTCCCGGTTCAGCTCTTGGATGAGGAAGTCAAGCTTTCTGCCCACCGGCTCAGTTGCCGAGAGGAGCCGCCTCATCTCAGCAAGGTGGGCTTTTAACCGGGTTAATTCCTCGGTTATATCGAAGCGATCGGTGTAATAAACCGCTTCCTCAAACAGCCGTTTCTCATCGAGGGAGACCTCTGGGGCAAGGGCGGAGAGCCTCTCTTTAAGCCTTTGATAGAGCTCCTCCTGTATTTTGGGCGCCCCTTCCTCTATTCCCCTTACCTCTTCCTCTATCTTGGTGATGGAGGTCGCAATGGCTTGAGAGAGCGCTTCTCCCTCGCGTACCCGCGCCTCTTCCAACAGGGAGAGAGCAGAGGAAAGGGTTTCCTCGACCGCTTTTTTCAATTCGTCGCTATCTTCAAGCTTTTTGGGCTTCAGCTCTATCAAGCCGGGCAGACGGAGGATGGTGTTTATATCCACCTTCCCGGAGAGCTTCGCTTCTTTCTTCAGCTTTTTGAGGGAATCCGCAACCTCGCGCACTGCCTCCTCGTTTACCTCCAGGGTGAGGACCTTGCCCGAGATAGGCTTTAAGGAAACGAAGATATCGATCCTCCCCCGGGATATCCGTTTCTTGACCTCTCCTCGAATGAGTTCTTCGTAGGAGGAGAGCTCCTGAGGAAGTTTGAGCGATATATCGAGGAACCGGTGATTTAAGGATCGTAGTTCCACCCGGAGGGAGAATCCCGCTACCTCCTTTTCCGCCTCACCGTATCCAGTCATACTCCTTATCATCTTTATTCCTCACCCTTAAACGAAGGAATCTCCCCTTCCATTAGATGAAACTGAAGGTTATAAAGTTGGGTATAGATACCGTTTGCCCGGTAGAGCTCCTCATGGGTTCCTTCCTCAACGATCTTTCCCTTATCGAGCACCACGATCTTATCCGCCCGTCTCACCGTGGATAGACGATGGGCAATAACTACCACCGTTCTCCCCTGCATCAGATTGGCAAGCGCCCGTTGGACTATCATCTCTGAGGTGGAGTCAAGAGCCGAGGTCGCTTCGTCGAGGATGAGTATCGGTGGGTCTTTTAGTATCGCCCTGGCAATCGCTATCCTCTGTCTCTCGCCGCCGGAGAGCCGTTCCCCCTTTTCCCCGATTACGGTATCGTATCCCTTTGGAAGTCGGCTGATGAAGCTATGGGCATAGGCGGCTTTGGCAGCGGCAATGATCTCTTCGAGACTGGCGTCCTTCCTGCCGTAGGCGATGTTGTTTTTCACCGTATCGTTGAAGAGGATGTTCTCCTGGGTTACTATCCCGATCTGAGACCGGAGGGAGCGAAGGCTATACTCCCTGATGTCCTTTCCTCCAATGGTGATGCTACCCGAGGTGACATCGTAGAACCGAGGGATGAGGTTTACCAAGGTGCTTTTCCCTGCTCCACTCACTCCAACGATGGCGGTGATCTCGCCTGGATTTATCACCAAGCTTAGCTCATCAAGAACCTTTTCCGAATCGTAGGAGAAGGTGACCTTTTTGAACTCGATCTTCTTCCCCCAGGCGTCAAGCTCAAGTGGGTTTTCCCTTTCCACTATCTCGGAGGTAGTGTCGAGGATGGAGAAAACCCGATTAGCAGCTGCTGCTGCCTGTTGGAATGAGTTGCTCACCCGGGTAAGCTTCTTGATCGGGGTATAGAGCCCATAAAGAGCTGCCAGGAAGGTACAGAATATCCCAGTGGTCATTACACCCCGGGAGATCTCAAGCCCCCCGTACCACACCATAAAGGCAATGGCGATGGAGCCGATGAACTCGATGAGTGGAGGCGAGTATGCGTTCACCTTTAGCATCTTCATATTGGTTTTAAGGAGTCGTTCATTCGCCTGAGAGAACCTCTCCCGCTCGTACTCCTCCATCCCGAACGCCTTTACGATCCTGTTGCCGGTTATCGTCTCATGGAGGAGGGTGGTTAGATCCCCCATCTGCTCCTGGCTCTTGGCGCTCATTCGCCTTAGTCTTTCTCCCAGCTTGAAGATGGGATAAGCAATCAGGGGGACGGCGATTAGGGATATAACGGTGAGTCGCCAGCTGAGGTAGAAGAGATATAAGACCAAGCCAATTAGGGTGAGTCCTTCTCGGATCAAATCCCCCAGTTTCTCCGCCACCACCGATTGGATCCGCTCCACATCGCTTATTACCCGGGAGATGAGGACCCCGGTGGGGAAGCGGTCGAAGAAGCGAAGCGATTGATATTGGAAATGGGTATATAATTCGTTTCTTAATTCCTTGACTACACTTTGCCCCACATAGCCCATAAAATACTGAGAGAAGTAGGAGAATAATCCCTTAACCGCGAAGAGGAAGATGATGATTATCGGCACCTCGATGAATATCGTCCTTCGGTCTATCCCCTTTATGCCGATGGCAGAGAGAGCTCGGTTTAAAAGAGAAAGGGCATTTTCCTTCACCACCGGCGGGGCAGCGGTGACCGCCTTTGGGGGAACGAGCACCTGGTCAAAGATGGGCATAACCAAGGAGGTAAAAGCAACCACCGTCTGGGCGACGAGAGCCATACTTAAAAGGGCAAAGAGAAACTGCCATTTATAGGGTAAAACATAGCGGAGTAGTCTTATTACCGGCTTCATAGGAGCGATATTACCTCCTCTGCTGCCCGGGAGAAAGCCCCAGGGCGATGAAGTTCCCTTCTTATTTTGGCAAAGGTAGATTTCATCTCTTTTATCTGCTTTTCGTCTTCAAGGAGCTGGAGGGCAGAAAAAGCGATCCTCTTCCCTTCTGCCTCCTTTTGGATCAACTCCGGCACCACCCTCCTTCCGGCGAGGATATTGGGTAAGGAGATGAAGGGGGTTCTAACCAATGCTCGGGCAAGGAGATAGTTCAACGGTGCCAGCCGGTAAACTACTATCATTGGGGTGCCCAGCAGAGCGGCTTCTAAGGTGGCGGTTCCCGAGGCGATGAGGAGTAGCTTGGAGTAGCTCATCAAGCTGTAGGTCTTGGTTGTTATCGCGATTTCCCTGTCCTTCGCTATTCTTTTTATCAACCCCTCACTTACTCCCGGTGCTTTAGATATAAGGAGGCGGATGTTCCTTCTACTTTTTTTTATGATCTCTGCCCCTTCGATAAGTGGGGGAAGGATCAGCTCCACCTCTTTCCTCCTGCTTCCGGGAAGGAGCCCGATTATTTCCTCATTCTCTTTTAGGTTGTGCTTCCTCAAAAATTCCTCCCGGGATAGCTCTGGTTTCACCATTTCCGCTAAGGGGTGACCCACGAACCTCGCAGGCACCCCTTCCTTCCTGTAGAGCTCCTCCTCGAAAGGAAAGAGGACGAGCATCCGCGCAAGAGACCGCTTCAGTTTCCTTATCCGCGATCTCCTCCATGCCCACACCTGGGGACTTACAAAGTATACTACTTTTATCCCCTTTTTTTTCAACTTTTTTGCCAACCTGATGTTGAAGCCGGGAAGGTCGATGAGCACCGCAAGGCAGGGGGTTCGCTCGGTCGCGCTTGCTACCAGACTTTCGAAGATCCCTCTTATTTTGCCGAGGTGGCGGATGACATCGATGAAGCCGATCTGAGAGAGGGGAGAGATATCCTCTACCACTGGCTCAAGTCCTGCCCTCTTCATCCCCTTCCCTCCAATGCCGAAGAAGGAGAGCCGAGGGTTCTTTTTTTTGAGCGCCTCTATCAAACCGGCGCCGTAGAAATCGCCGGAAGCCTCCCCCGCCGAGAGGAGGATGTCCTCTTCATCTCTTTTGTCGTTCTTCATCACTTCCTAATGGGACGATTATCTTTCTACTAACTTATTATTTTAACTTATTTTGCAGGGAAGGTCAACTAAAAGGACAGTTAGAGCAGGCGGAAGGTGACGATTACCGAGAGATAGACGGGGACAGGCTTGCCCTCCTTGGTCCCTGGCTTGAACAACCATTGCTTCACCGCCTTTATCGCTTCCTCCTCAAAGCCCATATTCTTTATCGGGGTGTAAAGAACACGAAAATACTTCGCCTTCCCGTCAGTATCGATCACTGCCTCCAATATCACTTCTATTTCCTGATCGAACCCGATCCTCGCCTTTCTCGCCTTATCCGGATAATGGGGCATCACCTTCCTGATTAGAACCGGTGGGGTAATATTTCCTCCTACGGGATAGGCACCATAAAACCCGCTTTTACCCTGCCCTTCAGGCGCATTGGGTATGCCGAATTCATAATTGAGATCACTCTCAAGGGTGGGGTTGTAGTCCAGGGCGTTTAGGGGAACATAAGGTTCTGGCTCGTCTGGGGTAGGATCGGGAATGGGTATCTTCTTCCCCTTCTTTTTCGCCCTTACCGGGATCCCCTTTTTTGGGGGATTTGGTGGCTTTAGAAACTTGAGGGGACGCACCCCCACGATCTTCGGAGTTCGAGGACGATAGATCTTTGTTTTCCCCTCGGGGAATACAATGAGAAAGAGGAGGATATGGACAATGAGAGACAGAAGTACCGCTATCCGAAAGGGTTTTTTGTCCCGACGTTCAAATAGATAGGGAAAACTTCTTTCAAGCTCCTCTTTCTCGGTCATTTTTCCTTCTGCTTTCGATTAACCTCCTTTTTGGCATCGATTTATATAATCCCCATTACAAATTTTAACCCTTTCTTTCCTCGGGTTAAAGGAGATTTTTTCTCTTTCCGGTTGACAAGGGCAAGATAAAGGGATAGAATTAGAAAAACTTATCATTCCTCCAGCAGGGAGAGTAGGTTTTTATGAAGCGGAAGTATAAGGTAGCAGTGTCCTTATCGGATGATAATTATTTCTTTTCTCTTCTCGATTCTCTGTCAAAAAGGAAAGATTTTAACTTCATTTTTTTAGAAAAAATAAAGAATATTTTCCCCTCTTTGGGAAGGCGGAGTTTCGATCTCTTGTTGGTGGATATGACACACCTCTCCTCCGTCACTCCCCTCATCTTAGAAAGGGGAATATATGCCCCTCCGCTGATGGTTATCGCCGATAATATTGTTTCTCTGGAATTGGATGACTGCCCCCCTTGCATTGTTGACTTCCTTTGTCCTCCGTTTACAGAGAATGAGTTTTTCTTCAGGGCAAAACTCCTTATTCACAACCAGAGTGAACTCCTTGCTGTAGTGGAGGAGAAGCGGGAGCTTGAGTTACTTTTGGAGATGAGCCAGCTACTTTCCTCCACCCTCCATTCAAGGGAGCTACTGCGCAACTTCGTTTCCCACCTCTCGCGAATCTTCAGGCTCGAGCGCTGCTCGATAATAAGGGTGGAACCGGAGGAGGGAAGAGCTACTATCGTAGTCTCCCAGGATAACCCCGAAGTGGAGGGAATGAGCCTTTCTTTAGAGAAATACCCAGAGTTACGGAGGGCTATTGAGACGAAGAAGATAGCCTTCGTCAGGGATGTAAGGAAGGATCGATTGATGGAGTCGGTGCTTGATAAATTCCCCGATCGAAAACCGAGGTCAATCTTGGTTGTTCCCCTGATGGTGGGGAAGACAGGTTTGGGGACCCTCCTTCTTAGAGGGAGGAAAGTGCGCCAGCTCTTTACTGAACGGGAAGCCCGGGTTTTCGCCGCTTTGGCTAATATCGCGGGTCAGGTGCTCCTCAACGCCTCTCTCTACGAAACGCTTGAGAAGACCCACGCTAAGCTGGAGAAGCTCGCCATTACCGATAGCCTAACCGGTGCCTGTAATCGGATGTATCTCTACTCTCGGTTGGAGGAGGAGTTCTATCAGGCGGTTCGTTATCGCCATCCCCTCTCCTGTCTTATGCTCGATATAGATAACTTCAAGGAGGTAAATGATAGATTCGGTCATTTGGTGGGGGATGCTGTTCTCAGGGAGTTTGTAATGTTTATCAAGGGAAATATCAGAAAGGCGGATCTCTTTGCCCGCTATGGAGGGGATGAGTTTGTTATCCTTATGCCCCATATTGACCTCAGGGGAGCGCTGAGGAACGCAGACCGCATTCGAAAGAAGACCGCAGAGCATATCTTTTTAGAAAAAGAAGAAAGGGTGAAGGTCACCCTTAGCATTGGAGCTTCTTCTATCGGAGGTGTTACCCTGTCCAACCCTGAAGACCTGCTAAATTCCGCCGACGCTGCCCTCCTCGAGGCAAAAAGAAGGGGAGGCGATCAGATCGTCCCCTATGATGCGAATATGTGTTAAATTATCACCTCTCCTTTAAGATGGGGTGAGGATAAGGGGAGAAGAGTACTTTCTTTTATCTTCAACTCGAGTTCCTTCTGGAGCTCCTCGAGTTCTTTATGCATCTTTGTGAGGTTTAATTTCTCTTTTTTTGCGAGCTCTTCCTTTAGTTCGTTTAGCTTCTTTATCATCTCTTTTTCCACATCGTAGCGGTATATGCCCGGAGAGAAGAGCCCCTTTTCCCTTGGGTGAAATTCGAGGTTCTTTTTTATCTTCACCTTAAGAGTTATTCTTTTTCCCCGGCGGATTACGAGGAAGCTCAGCATTTCCTTATCTTCTGCCCGCTCTATCTCTGAAAGGAGATCGTCTATATCGGTTACTTCCTTTCCCCCTGCTTTTACAATTACATCTCCGGGTTTGAAGCCCGCTTCTTTGGCTGGCGAATCCTCATCTACCGCGAGGACCAATGCTCCCTTTTTTGTCTTGAAATAGGTGGCGAGTTCCGGATTCAGGGTGTAAACTCTTAAACCTATCTTTGGTCGGAGGAAGAAGAGAAATGATCTACTTCTCCCTTTCTCCCTTACCATAGGCAAAGTGAAACGGTAATAGTCCAACCTCGAGGTCAGTTTGGCTTTGACGGTGATCCTTTTGCCCTTCCTGAGAAGCTCTATCTTTACCACTTGTCCCGGCTTGGTTCTTCGAAGCAGATAGGATAAATCATCCGGTTCAAACACCTTTTCTCCGTTAAACCGAAGGATGACATCGCCTTTCTTGATCCCTGCTTTGGCTGCTGGGCTTTCCTTCCATACATTGGTTACCAATACCCCCCCTTCGTCTGCGAACCCAAACGCCTCGAGCACCCTTTGGTCGAGCTCCCTCATCGAGATGCCGAGCCAGCCATGGTTTCTTTCTCTGGGTCCTCCTATGGCGAGGAGAGGAAGGAAAAGAAGCAATATCCCTATCAAAGCTATTTTTCTCTTACTCATTGAAAAGCACCTCCTTATCTTTGGTCGCACTTTCCACATTTTAAGACGCACCAGTTCTCAAAAAAGTCTAATAAAGATTTAACCTTTCTGGGCTAAGGCGAGGATGGAAAGGCCGAAGGGTAGATTCAAATGTGGGAGAAGATGTCGCTCAAAGGAGAAGATGTGATAGAAGACTTTATTCAAGAAAGGGGGAAGTTCGGGAAGGAATGATTCCTCCTCTTCCCCTTTTTTCCGAAGCCCTTCACTTATCCGGTCGATTAATGCCAGGGGAAAGAGAAGGGTGTTGAAATAAGAGAGCTTCAATGGAGTAAGCCCGGTTGCCTCGAGCCGTTTTTCGAGCTTCCGCTTTATGTAGCGTCGCCGATGCCCTCCTATATCGTCCATCTTCCCCCAGAGGAAGCGGTAGGCAGGTACAGTGATAAGCGCTATCCCTTCATCCTTAAGGACCCGTTTCGTTTCGGTGAGGGCGGCGAGGTCATCGTCTAAATGCTCGATCACATCAAGAAGGAGCACCAGATCGAAGCTACCAGAAGGAAAAGGGAGAAGAGCTCCATCCCCTTGAATAAGCTTCGACAGCCCCCTCTTTCTCGAGAGAAGGAGTGCTTCGTGGGCGATGTCGAGGGTTATCACCTCGCCGAATCGGGAGAACCCCTTGCTCGTCGCCCCGGTGCCTCCGCCCACATTAAGGATGATGAGAGGAGTGTCCTTTTTAAGGAAGCGTTCACTTAAGGAGAGCAATATATCGAGTCTCGCCCGGTACCAAAAATAGCTCTCCTCTGCCTGATAGGCGATCTCGTGAACCGACATAGCTCAGTGAAGCTTCCCTTCTTGTCGGAGTTCCCTTCGGAAGCGGATGAGGTTTTTGAAGTAATCCCAGCTATCTTTGAGTGGTTTCACGGTGGATTTCTTGTCGAATCTCCTGATGAAGAGGCACGGGAGTTCAACGATTGAGAGCCCGGCGAGATGGGCTCTTACCATTATCTCTGTATCCCAGAACCAGCGGAGGTTTTTGGTTTGTTTTATAATGGGTAATATCTTTTCCCTGTTGAAAAATTTGAACCCGCTTTCGGTATCGTTTAGGGGTATTTTCAACAGTTTTTTCCGGAGATAGGCGTAGCCCCGGCTCAGGATATGCCTCCCCAAGGAGCGGAGGTTGAACTTATAGATCCGGTGGGCGACCACTACATCAGCGCCGTTTTTTATGGCGATTACCGCTGAGGGGATATACCGGGCGTGAACCTCGAGATCGATGTCGATGAAACCGACCACCTCCCCCTTCGCGTTTCTTATTCCTGTATTTACCGCTCCTCCTCTTCCCACATTTTTTTCGTGGAATATCTTTTTCAGTCGATGTTTTCCCCTGTCTTCGGCGAGTATCCTCTCTATGATCTTCTTCGTTTCGTCCTTCGAGCCATCGTCCACAAAGATCACCTCGTAGGAGAAGCGAGTATTGTCGAGGATTAGCAGGAGTTCCTCGACGCTTTTTTCCAGCACTTCCTCCTCGAAATAGCAGGGGATGATCAGGCTCAAATCGAGTTTTTCTCCCACTTTATACCTCCAGAATCGCCCTTTTTACCTCTTCCACAATGTAGTTTATCTCTTCTTCCGTGAGCTCTGGAAAGAGGGGAAGACGGATAAGGCTTCTGCTCACCCGGTTGGTGAGGGGAAAGTCTTCTTCCCGATACCCCAAAACCTCCCTCCCGTAAGGAGAGGAATGAAGGGGGACAAAGTGAAAGGTGGCGCCTATCCCCCGGCTCCTTAGTCTTCCTAAGACCTTATCGGTTAGCTCCTCATTCTCCATTAGAAAATAGAAGATGTGGTAATTAGGGGTGGCATAATCGGGGATCTTGGGGAGTCTTATTTTCCCCTTCTTCTCAAGCTCGCTCAATCTCTCTCGATAAAAATGGTAGATCCTTCCTCGTCTCTCGTTTACCATCTCGAGCCTCTTCAGCTGTACCTCGAGAAGGGCAGCAAGGAGTTCGGAGGGGATGAAACTACTTCCCACCCCAGCCCAGCTGTATTTATCTATTTCCCCCCGGAGGAAGGCGGAGCGATTGGTCCCTTTCTCTCTGATGATCTCCGCTTTATGAAACAGGTCCTCTCTCCCGGTGAGAAACGCTCCTCCTTCCCCACAGGTTATGTTCTTAGTCTCATGGAAGCTGATACAGCCGACATCCCCGATAGCTCCCAGGTGTTTTCCCTTATATCTTGCTCCGATCCCCTGAGCAGCATCTTCGATTATGAAGAGCCCATACTTCTCAGCAAGCTTCTTGAACGCGTCCATATCGCAGGGGATACCAGCATAGTGGATAAGGATAAATCCCCGTGTTTTCTTGGTTATCCGTTGTTCCGCGTCTTTTGGGTCGAGGTTTAGAGTGTCGGGGTCAATCTCGGCGAAGACCGGTTTTCCTCCCTCCCTGACGATGGCGTTTGCCGCCGAGACATAGGCAAAGCTGGGGAGGATCACCTCGTCCCCTGGTGAGATGTTGAAACACATAACCCCCATCTCTAAGGCGTGGGTACAAGAAGTGGTGAGGAGGGCGTAGGGAGAGGAGGTCAACTTCGCAAGCATCTCCTCTACCTTTTTGGTGATGGGACCGTTTCCCCCAATTCGGGTCGATTTAAGCACAGATAGGACCGCCTCTTCCTCCTCAGGGGTAAAGTAAGGCCTATGAAGGGGAATAAAACGATCCTTTCTTTTTTCTTCCATTAATTCCTCCCAAGCCTCTTTTGGATTATATCCGAAATGGTATTCGGTCTCAAGAAAAGGTGTTTTTTTAAGCAAAAAAGTTTCCAAATATTTGGATTTCTACTATAATCCTAAGGGGAGAGATGAAGGCGTATCGGGAGATAGGGTTTAAAAAGAGCGCTAAGTTTTTCTTTGCCACTATTGCTCTTATTCTCTTCAGGTTGATGATATTTCCCCAGCTGAGGAGATGGTGCTTGAAACTCTTCGGGGCGAAGGTGGGGAGGGATACCATAATCCATAATGTGAAGTTCTTCAACTGCTATCGGGTAGGTTTTTCCGGTCTTGAGATAGGAGATGATTGCTTCATTGGGGATGAGACGATGATCGATCTCGCTCAGAAGGTGGTGCTCGAGGATCAGGTCACCTTGGCTGAGCGGGTGCTCATCCTTACTCATACCAATGTGGGTTTCCGCGATCATCCGCTCCAGCCGTATTTTCCCTCTTTTGCCAAGGAGGTGAGGATAAAGCGCGGTGCCTTTGTTGGCTCCAATGTTACTGTTCTTCCTGGAGTTACTATTGGTGAATGCGCCTTTGTTGCCGCGGGAGCTCTTGTGCGGGAGGATGTCCCCCCTTGGTCGCTGGTTGCCGGGGTGCCAGCCAAAGTGATAAGAAAAATTGAACGAGAGAGCTAATTTTATATGAGAATTGATTTTAAAATATTTTTTTCTTGAAATTTACGATTTCGGCTTTTATAATTAAGACCGGCTCTAAACAGGAACAGTATACAAGGTGAGGGAGGTTTAAATGGTAATAAAGCGGGCAGATACCCAAGGAGTAAGGAGGGCGTTTCTCTTTTTTCTCCTTCTCCTTTTCGCCGCTGGAATGGGTTTTTCCCAAGAGTGGGTATTACGCAGTCTCCCCAATAAGCCCGATGTAGCCTTCTACCTAAATATGGCTTATGATTCCGACCGGGGGGTGATGGTCCTCTGGGGTGGTGCTTATGCGGGTATTAATAGGCGTTCCACCAATATCTGGGTCTATGATGGAACCACCTGGACCAATTTGGGGAGCCCCTCCCCTAATCCTGGGGAACGGTATTCGTTTGCGTTCGCCTACGATTCGGGACGGCACTGTTTCGTCCTTTTTGGGGGGGTTGGTTCTACCGGTGCCTGTCTCAACGATACCTGGGAGCTTTACTGGAACGGCTCCACCTATGTCTGGCGTGAAGTTAACACACCTCACCGGCCCCCTCCTCGAGATTACGGGGTAATGGCTTACGATGCCTCCCGGGGAAGGATGGTTCTCTATGGTGGACAGTGGAATGAGAAGAAACTTTATCTCAACGATACCTGGGAGTATTATGGTGGTGATTGGCATCAGATAAACCCCTCCACCAAGCCAAACGGCAAAATGTATGTAAATATGGTCTATGACTCCACGAGGCAGCGGATCGTGCTTTTCGGTGGGTTCATCAGTGATAGCGAGTGGTTTTCCGACGATACCTGGGAATATTACGATGGCAACTGGCATCTTGTAAATGTCGCTCATAAGCCACCTGCTCGGGATCTCCATGCGATGGGTTATGATCCCGATAGAAACCGGGTTGTTATATTCGGTGGTGCTTATGTGCCCAAATCGCTTCTCGCTGCTATGATGGTGTTCAATCCGATGGGGATGGTTTACGCCAGGCTGCTTTACAACGATACCTGGGAGTACTATAACGACGGTTCCGGTTACGACTGGCATCAGCTCACCACTATACCTTCTCCTTCTGGCAGAACCTTTGCTGTGATGGACTATGATCAGGTGCGGGACAAGATGGTCCTTTACGGGGGCTACGATGGGCACGCGGATCAGTATACCCTGAACGAAACCTGGGAGCTTGAATTTCCTCCGGTTGATCCCAACCAGGATTGGACCCAGGCGAACCCCACTGCTCATCCCGATGTGGAGTATTACTTCAAGATGGTTTATGATTCCCAGCGGAACAAAACGGTTCTTTTCGCTGGTTATGATAGCGCGATAAAGGGGCATTTGGTTTATGTCTGGGAGTACGATGGTACTACCTGGACGAGAAGAGAGCTTCCCTCAACCTATCCCCATCCCCGGTACAACTTTATGATGACCTACGATTCCGACCGGGGGAAGATAGTTCTCTTTGGTGGTAGGTGGGACAGAACCACCTACCAGGATACCTGGGAATACGATCCCAATACCAACACCTGGACGAGGATCACCACCTCTACTACTCCTCCAGCCAGGGAAGCAGCAGCGATGGTGTACGACAGTGTGAGGAAGCGGGTGGTCCTCTTTGGAGGGCAGATACGTTCTACCCAGTATAACGATACCTGGGAGTACTATAACGGCAATTGGCATGCTGTATCTACCTCCCATAAACCTGCGGCAAGGGCGTTTCATGGTATGGCATTCGACGCTTCGCGAGGACGGGTGGTACTTTTTGGAGGGGTATCGGGTAGCGTTTATCAGAGCGATACCTGGGAGTATTACGATGGTGATTGGCATCAGGTTACCGGGCTTGACCGCTCTCCGGTGCAAAGGATCCTTCCGGGGATGACCTATGATACTCATAGGAACCGGGTCATCCTCTTCGGCGGTTATTTGGCGGGCAGTGGATACGATGCACCACAGTTTTTCAATGACACCTGGGAGTTCACCTCGAGTGGTTGGAAACGGATCATAACCGAACATTCACCTCCACCAAGGGATATGCCCGGGTTGGTTTACGATATTGCCCGTAAGCTGGTTGTCTGCTATGGCGGATATGGTTCCAGCGGTGGGTTGGAAGATACCTGGGAGTTCTCAGCAGCACCACCCGATTCCGACAATGATGGCTTAACCGATGATGAAGAAGCTACTTATGGCACTTCGCCTACTGATCCTGATTCCGATAACGATGGTGTTTGGGATGGTGCCGAGGTCTGGGCAGGAACCGATCCCTTAAGTAGTTCCAGTACTCCACCCTCCCTTCTGCTTCCGTTTGTGGAAGAGAGCGATGTTTATAGGAGTAATGTTGGGTTAACCGCTGTAGGGGGCAACGCTGATATTCTGGTTCAATTTTATCTCTCAGATGGCACTCTCGATGCCCATAGGGAGACCAGCGTTTCAGAGCATAGCTATACCCCGCTTAACCGGATCATTCGCTGGGTAAAGAACATTGGGTATAACCCGAACCTAAAAGGTTATGTCAGGGTAATCACTAAACCGGGGAGTACTTTGAAGACTATTGGCGGACCGATAGATGAAAATACGGACGATCCCTCTATCACTTCCCTTGGAACAGCTGGTTTTACCGTAGGTTCCACACCACTGATTATAAAGGATTCGGTGGTTGGCTGGCGCACCCAGCTGATTATTGCTAATCCGAATGAAACTCAAGTTACAGTTACTCTCTATCCCTACGATGCAAATGGCAACGCCCAATCCTCAAAGACAATAAACATTGCTGCAGGCGGGCAATATATCAGTGATGATCTGGTGGATGATCTTGGTCTTTCCAGTGGTTTCTACGGGATGCTTGTCATCCAATCGGATAAGCCCGTTTATGGGTTTGTCCACCAGTACAATCAGGCGCGAACTGGTGGTATTTACCCTGTCTACGATTACAATAATTCTCCGGGCGAGAAGGAGTGGTATTTCCCGTATATCGTTAGCGATGATACCTACCGCTCTAACATCGGCTTCTCCAACTGCAACTCTACAAGTGCTCAGCTCACCATTCAATTCTACAAATACAATGCTTCCAATGGCCAAAACACATTGGAAGCGGAAAAAAGCGATGCCGATACCATAGTGCCCTCAATGGCTTATAAGCCGTTTAACCGAGTGCTTACCGATGTTCTTGGTGTTTCTAAGCCTGCTATAGGATATATCAGGGTTACCTCCGATAACCCGGTTTATGGTATTGGAGGTCCTCTTGATGAGACCAGTGGAGATCCAAGTGTGGCTTCCGGGCTTACCCCAAACGACGCCTTCACCCGTGGAATTACTCCTATCGTCATAAAGGAGACCATCTATGTGGGCTGGAAGACGCGGTTGATCCTCCTTAATCTCGGCACAAGCGACGCTACAGTGACCATAAACCTCTACGATCACGATACAGGCACCCTTTATGATACTAAGAGCAACATCACGATAAAGGCGGGGAGTCAGCTTATCTACGACGATGTTCTTTCCGATCTCTTTGGGATAACAAGTGACTTTTATGGACAATTAGAGGTGGTTTCTGATCAGCCGCTTCTTGGCTGGGCGCATCAATACACCCCGCACCACACAGGAGGTATTTATCCCTTCTTCAAGCTGCAGTAGGAGAAGTAGGGAAGCGATTGCGATAGCGTTTTAGGGTATCTTTCCATTTGGCGAAGAGGCGAGTTAGATTCGCCTCTTCGTTTTTTCTTCTCCCTGGTGATAAGCCTTCGTAATGATAGACGAGGCTTTTTGGAGTGTAGATTACCCGGAAGCCCCTGGTTCTTACCTTGAGATTGAGGTCGATATCCTCCAACCCATTTATAAACTCCTCGTCGAATTTACCTACCTCAAAGAAAAGCTCCCTCGGGATGAGGAGACAGGCGCCAGTTACTGCGAACACCTCCTGTTCCCGATTGACCTCCGGATGATCGGCGGGTAGATAGGCATTGATATGGTAGGGAATTAGTTCTTCGGTAAGCCCTACGCCTGCGTGCTGGATGAGGTTGGATTGGGGATAGACCAACTTGCTTCCCACGATGCCAACCTGGGGGTCGTTATTTATTACCTCGATCATCGAGGAAAGCCAGTTTTTCGTAGGGATGGTATCATTGTTCAGAAAACAGAGGAATTTCCCCCTTGCGAATTCTGCCCCCTGATTGCAGGCAGGGGCGAATCCCCTATTCTCTTCATTTTCGAGTAGGGTTATGCCTGGTATGGAGCGGAGGACACCTCTCACCTCTTTGGAAGAGGCGTTGTCCACCACGATGACCTCATAGGGAATTTCCGTATTTCTTCTCACTGCCTTTAAGCATTCAATAGTGTAGGTTAGGCTGTTGTAGCTTACGATAATGATGCTCGCTACAGGCTTCTCATATTGGGGAAAGGAGAGACCCTGGAGTTCTATTTTGTTTTCTAATCCTCTGTTTGGGAGGAAAATCTTTCTAAAGAAGCGCCTCAAAGGGGAAGGGGGATTATAGGAAAGGCTTACGCGGTGGAAATAGTTGAAATAGGGATCATTTGGTTCCGCTACGATGATGAAGTCGAAGCCATTACAGCAACGGGAGAAACGGGCATTAGGGAGGGGGATCACCACTTTCTTCCATTCTCCGCTATTGTAGCGGGGAATGGGAAGGCTCCGTTTGAACACCCCTTTGGGATAACCCGGTTTTTTGAGTGAGCCATCGTAAGAATCGTATTCAATATGGAAACTGGAATGTCCTACATCAAGATATTCCACCGTGAGATAGGGAGTTTTATTTCCTTCGATGAACTTGGGATCGGAGATATTAAAGAACATAAATTCCCGATCATCACCCTTCTTTCGTATAGGAATTCTGGCATCTTTTCCCTTTATTCTTTCGTATCTGCTGGGGTGAGGAGGGATATCTACCTGAAGAAGTCCCGAGGAAATATTTTCCTCACTTAGAATTACCTCCACCTCTCTGCCGTCGAGGAGGGTAGCTATCTTCCTCTTAAACTCTCCATTGAAGAGTTGCCGGAACTTGTTCGCTATCCTTCGTATAGAATTTATGGCGAAGTGATACATAGTTCTTGGGTCAAAAAGGAGGTGGAATATTACCTCAAAGACAGAGTAGTGAAGCGAGACGCGATGGATAATCAGCCTTTCTTCCGGAGAAAGTTGCCCCACTACTCGGAAATCAGCTCCATTTATCCTCCCGGAGAACAAGGCATCAGCGAGATAAAATCTTGCTTCTCTGAGGGATTTAGTCCCCTTTTTTCTTACCCTCCAGGTCTCTTTGAAGGCGCCGGGAAGGTTCGATACCTTTTTTACCTTTTCGTCTCGAGAATCATATTCGAGAAAGAGTTTTCCTCGCCCTTCGTCCCAGTATTCTACGGTTACCACCGCCATTCTTCGAGAATGCCTCGTTTCTGGCGATAGGGAAAAATACATCATTGAAGGTGAGCCAGGAGAAGGCATTGCTTCTCGAGCGGTTAACCCATTTACCACAACGGGTTTGGTCTTGCCGTCCTCAGCTTCGGTTAGTAGTAATCCCTTCGCAATAGTTTTTTCTCCAAGGATTATTTCTCCCTTGGGGCTCTTCAATCGTTTTGCAAAGGAACGGGAAAGCCACTGCCAAAGCACCTTTCTGAGGAGATGTGGTTTGGGAATGGTTATTTTCACCTCTCCTATGATGAGGGATTCGTCGCCGGGAAGATCGCCTTTTATTCGGAAATCTGCGGTATTCACCCGTCCCGAAAAGCAGGCATCCGGAATGAAGAAAAAGGTTTTCTTCCACCCTCCCTTCCCTTCTCGTAGTATCCTCTTTGTCTCTTTAAACGCCCCTGGCGCTTCTGGCACTTTGGTGACTTGAGAATCTGTGGAATCATATTCTATAAGGAAACCGCTTTTTCCTCCATCGTAGTAGGTGACCTCGATTATAAACTTTCTTCTTCCTCTGGCAAAGGTGGGGTCAATGGAGAAATAGAGATAAGGTGGGGATTTCTTATCCACCGGGATGAGTTTTCGCCCACTCTTTCCCTCGACCATTATCGGCTCACTCAAGCCATCGCGAAGGTGTAATGGAAGGAGACCTGAATAGCGTCCACTTTCCCCTAAGGAGGCATAGACGGTTTTCCTCATCTTTCCGAAGTTGGCGACATCCTCCTCCCTATGGTGGAAGAGATCCACAGAGAGGGGCAAGCCGGGATTTCCCGGAGAGTTCCTGGTGAGGGAGGAGTTGCTTCTTGCCTTCTTCTTCGGGCGTGTTTTGTTGGATATCTCCGAGAGGAAGGTGGCATCATCTGAGATTAGAGGTGGGGAGTAGCGAGGATTAGGAAGGGATTTTTTCTCAATAAGCTCCACCAATCGCTCAATAAGCCGGGTTAATTCCTTTACATCGCCCGGGGCGAAGAGAAACCCATTTTCTCCTTCTCTTATTAATTCAGGAAGGGCGCCGGTTCGGGAGGCGATCACTGGGACGCCTCGAGCGAGGGCTTCTCTGGCAGTAAAAGAGTAGGTTTCAAGGAGAGAGGGAATAAGCAAGACATCGATCTTGGCAAATATCTCATCAATAGGGGTGTTTTTATCCACCACTTCAATTAACTGGGAAGATTGGGAGAGAAGCTTTCCGATGCGGTCTTTGAAGTTCTGAGTGTCATAGATCTCCCCTAAGATGAGGATTCTTACCTTTTTTGTAAGTTGTTCCACCGCGGAGAGGAGGGTATCGATTCCTTTTATCGGGGTGATATTCCCGATGAAGCCGAGGGTTGGTATTCCTCCTTCTTTCTTTTTGAAGTCCTTAGGGGGTGGTTTGATCCCGAGAGGTCTCAGCTCGATCTTCCCCTTTAGCCCCGCTTTTTCAAATATCTCCTTTACGAAATGGGAAGGGGCGAATATTCTCTCCGCTCCTCTCAATATCTCCAAAGCGAGCCGTCTTCGTTCCTTGATGAAAGAAGAAAGGTCTAAGTCGCGTCGGTGGGGGAAGTATTCGTCGCGGAAGCAGAAAGAACACTCGATCAAGTCTGAAGCATCAGAGCAAGGGCGATTTTTGCCGAATCGTAGGAGATGGGAGTGGTGACAGAGGAGGAAGAAGTCGTGGAGGGTTACGATATATGGGATTCCCTCCTTGCGGGCTACCAGAGGGAGTGAAAGAGGGATACGTTGGAGATGGTGGAAATGGATGAGATGAAACCCACTCTTTTCTATGAAGTCGGCAAACCATTTTTCGATATCCTTATGCCCAAGCCAGTCGGTGGGGGAATCTACTGGTCCGATGCGAACCACCTTTATGCCAGAAAGGCGGTATTCAGCTATGTCGCCTGGGTTCCCCTTTTCTTGAGGGAGAGGGGCGAGCACGGTTATTGGATGTCCTTTCTTTATCAGCTCGCGGGCGAGCTGATAAGTATAACGTCCCGCTCCACCCAATGGCTCATCCGGGGGGAATTCATGAACTATGAGTAATATAGGAGGTTTTTCTTCTCGATAATCCCTTTCTTTAGTAAGGGGTTTCTTCCTTTTTTTCATAAGACGATGGTTCCGCCGAGAGAGGATGATCCCGGGACTCGGTTCCTTTTTCCATTTGTCAAGGAATATCTTCTTGTTTCTCGCTGCCTGGGCAAAGATGTCTATCTGGTTTGGGGCGAAGGACCGACTTCCGTAATGATAGATGAAAACATCCCGGGCAATAAGGAGTTTGAATCCCGCCTCCTTGGCGCGGAGGGAATAATCGTCGTCCTCATAACCTCCGCGCTCATAGCTTTCGTCGAACAGCCCTATTTCCTCTATTACCTTTCGCTTTATGAGTAGGGCGAATCCGACCAGACGATCTACCGGGTAATAGGTTCGATCGTACTGCCAGATGGTTGCCAGTGCACGGTTTATTATCACTTTAGGGGGAGCATCAGGCGAAGCGACGGCTATCTGCTGAGGACCGGAGACATAGTTCGATACAGGTCCCACCATCCCCACCGCCTCATCGCTTTCGGCACAGTTTATCAGCTTGACAAGCCAGTGAGGGGTGACGATGGTGTCGTTGTTGAGAAGCACGATGTATTCTCCCCGAGCCACCCGAATCCCTTGATTACAGGCAGTGGCGAATCCCAGGTTCTCTTCGTTCCTTATAAGTCGTACATAGTAGAGGTCCTTCAGGTACTCATAGGTTCCATCGGTGGAACCGTTATCCACCACTATTATCTCGTAAGGAGCGCCGGTGTTTTTCCTGATCGATTCCAAACATTCTTTGGTGTAGGGCAGTTGGTTGAACACAGGGATAACGATGCTGCTCAGAGGGGGAGGGGTGAGGGAAGCGGTAATGAGATATTGATATACCCTTCCTTCCTCTTTAAGGTCATCGACAGCGAGCCCTGCATCCTTTAGCATGTTCACCACTTCGGCAGGGACCTTCTCATGGTAGATATTTTTTATCTCCTCGATCTTGAATCCCGTTTCGGAGAGGAGATTCGTTATGCTCTTTTTGGTGAAGAAACGGAGATGATCCCGGTCGAGAATCCCCGATTCCTCGTAGTCCCAATTGCCTTCGAGCAGGCGTTTGATCACTGACCAATGTCGTACATTGGGAATGCTTAAGATAAGTCTTCCGGTTCGTTTAATCTTTTTGGCTGCTTCGCGAAGTAACCTCTCGGGGTGCCGCATATGCTCCAAGGAGTCGGAGAAGATGATGGCGTCGAAATAGCGATTGGGAAGGTTTTTTAGCTCCTCTTCGGCATCTCCAATTACCACCCTGTCGATTACCCTTCTCGCTTTCTCCCCCGCTTCGGGATTTAGTTCAACGCCGACCACCTCGAGAGCTCCCCTCTTTTTCAACTGCTCTCCGAGCTTGCCGTAGCCACAGCCGATGTCGAGAATGCGAAGGGCACCCCTTGGTACTAACTCTTCAATCTCTGGTCTCTCATATTCAAAGTAGAATATATCCTTTCCCCTTGCTTTTCTTTCGAGCAGGGGGGTTATCTTGGTGAAGAGTTCGTCCACTCTATCTCGCCAACTTGCTCCCTTTACCGCCTTTTTTCGCAATTCTCCCTTTTCCCAGCTATTTCCTGCAAGCTCCCTCTCGATCGCCCGGGCAAACTCCTTTTTCCCCTTCGCAATAGCAATAACCTCTTTAAAGGGCTCGGTTCCAGCAACTGGGGTGGCGACTATTGGCTTCCCCGAGGCCAAGTAGAGATAGAGCTTAATCGGGTCCATCGAGGCAGTCTCCTCGCTTATTTCATGGGGCATTATCAGGAGGTTGCTTGCCTCGATGTAGTTAGCTATTTCCCGGTAGCTTCTTGGTCCTAAGAGGTGGATGTTATCTATTCCGGCAAGCTCTTTCTTTGTTTTAGGATAGAGCTCACCGATAAAGACGAAGTGCATCTTGGGAAGGAGATGAGCAATCTCCCGGATGAGAGGAAAATCAAGCCGTCTTAACAGGTTTCCTGTATAGAGGATGCGAGGGAGAGGGATAGAGGCGATGTCTTCAGGTTCCTTAAGGGGTTTCTCCGAAAACAATGAGGGGTCAAAGCCGTTTGGAAGGTGATGGATGTTATCGTTCAGATGGGAAAAGCGAGAGGAAAGTTCCTTAGAGACGGTGAAGACGATATCTGAGCGGGAGATCGCTTTGGCATACCTCTCATCCACCTGGCGATAGAGGGAGGAGCCTGGTTGATAGTATACCCTGTGGTCATCCACTATATCGGAGATGATAAGGGAAGCTTTTTCCCCAAATTGATCGAGAAGGAGCAAGGAGAACTCGTTCGGGGGGTATAGCAGGAGGACGAGGTTTTCTACCGGTCCCAATTTTTCTAGCCGTTTTTTGACTTGAGAGGTGAGAAACTCCTCCCTCTCTTTCGGAGAGAGCCCGCGAGGGACGAGGGGGGTATAGAGGTAGATGCCGCTTTCGTTCTTGAAGCCAACGAATCTTTTCTTGGTGATTTCTAAATTATCATCGTAGCAGGGGTTCTTTTCCTTTTTCTCGAGTTCCTCCTCGCTGATCGGAGGCTCAAGGTGAAGCACTCCCGAAACCTCGGGACGGCGCGCTATCTCTCGGGTGAGCATCTCGTTTCTTCTTCCGTAGAGCCCCCAATCGTTTTGGTACCAGGAGATGAGGAAGGTTAGTTTCCCCTTCATCTTTCTTTCTCCGCCACTATTAGATGGGAGAAGTCATCCCCTCCCTCTTCGGCAGGAAGGACGATCTTCTCCCAAAGCGTCATCTTCTTTTCGGTTTCCTCTTTCCCTTCATTGAGGAAAAGATACTGGTAGAGCAGTTGATTTGCTCGGCTGAAGCAGTGGCTGGTTTTTATCGGCTTCAATCCCCCGTTTTTTAGCAACCTTATCAGAGCAGAGAGGGTGTACCCTGGACGTTTATGGTTCCAGCTTCTGTGGAGCTTCTCCGTTTCGGAAGGGGTGAGGTCTCCGAAAGTTTCTCCTTCCTTGGGGGTGGTTATTATTATCTTCCCTCCCGGTTTTACCACCCTGCTGGTTTCGATTATCGTTTTCTCGTCGTCTTCTATATGCTCGAGTACATCGAGGAGCAGGACGCCGTCGAAGGAGTTATCGGGGAAGGGGAGATGTTCTCCGCTTCCCAGGATTGCGGGGAGACCCCGCCCCCCCTTAATGCGGATGGGGTCGGTGTCGAGGAGTATAGTCCTTATCCCCAGCTGAGAGAGCTTCTTAGCAAGAAGTCCCTCCCCTCCACCGAGATCAAGGAGAAGGCTTCCCTTAGGGAAAAGATCTTTGATCAATGGTAGAAGATATTGGGCCCGGAAGAGAGCTCCTGGGTGAACGCTTGGACTTTCCCTTCTTTTTTCCTTAGTGAGGGGGGCAAATATCATCGCCTGATACCGTTCTCCAGAGGGACCAGGGAACGAATCGATGTCGATCAATCGGGAATTGGCGAAAGCGGTAAGATATGAGGAAAGAGGACGCATCACTACATGGGGGGCAGGACGTTCCAGCTTATCGGGGACTGGCTCACAGAGGATTATCCTTCCTCGGGCTATCCTTTCTATCTCGGTCGCCATCTTCCGAAAGCCCTCGTCCGATACCAGATGGATGAAAAGGCTCACCGCAAGCACGATATCAAAGCTCTTATCCTTGAAGGGGAGGTTTTCTCCATCAAAGTTTACCAGGAGATCGCCCTTCCCCTTTGCCTTTAGGAGCATGGGAAGGGCGAAATCCGCTCCTACCTTGATAAAGTTTTCCGGTATTGCAGAGAGGATCCTTCCATCGCCACAGCCTACTTCGAGGATTCTTCCATTATCTTCCCCATATTGGTTGAGAA
>JAGGZT010000065.1 GCA_021161905.1 Acidobacteriota bacterium
GCATCGCGTCCTCAACCCGCGCCTTCTTCTCCTTCATCTCGGTCTCGGTAGCAGCACCAACCTTGATAACTGCCACCCCACCGACCAACTTCGCCAACCGTTCCTGGAGCTTCTCCCGATCATAATCAGAGGTGGTGGTCTCGATCTCCTTCTTTATCTGCTTCACCCTTCCCTCGATATCCTCAGGTTTGCCCGCGCCTTCGATGATGGTGGTATTCTCTTTATCGATAACCACCTTCTTCGCCCGACCAAGATCCTCGATCCGCACATTCTCCAGCTTTATGCCGATATCTTCGGAGATCACCTTACCGCCGGTAAGGATGGCGATATCCTGGAGCATCGCCTTCCGCCGTTCACCAAAACCAGGAGCCTTGACCGCAGCACAGCTAAGGGTTCCCCTAAGCTTGTTCACCACCAAGGTAGCTAACGCCTCACCCTCTACATCCTCAGCGATCACCAGGATGGGCTTCCCTTCCTTTGCCACCTGCTCCAGCACAGGAAGAAGATCCCGCATACTGCTTATCTTCTTCTCATAAAGGAGGATGTAGGGATTCTCTAAAACACATTCCATCCGCTCGGCATCGGTCACGAAATAGGGAGAGAGATAACCGCGATCAAACTGCATACCCTCAACTACCTCGAGGGAGGTCTCGATGCCCTTGGCCTCCTCTACCGTAATGACACCGTCCTTGCCCACCTTTTCCATCGCCTGAGCGATTATCTCTCCGATGCTCCGGTCATTGTTAGCTGCTACCGTACCCACCTGAGCAATGGCGTCTCCCTTCACTTCCTTCGCCATCTCCTTGAGTTTCTTGATTACCGTATCCACCGCTTTGTCGATGCCCCGCTTGAGAGCCATTGGGTTGGCGCCAGCAGTCACATTTTTATATCCCTCTTTGAAGATCGCCTGGGCGAGTACCGTAGCGGTAGTGGTCCCATCACCTGCCACATCAGAGGTCTTGCTCGCCACCTCGCGAACCAGCTGAGCCCCAATGTTCTCCACTGGATCCTCGAGCTCTATCTCCTTAGCCACAGTAACCCCGTCCTTAGTTATCGTAGGAGAACCGAACTTCTTCTCCAAGACCACATTACGCCCCTTAGGACCAAGGGTCACCTTGACTGTATTTGCTAATTTATCGATGCCATCCATAATAGCGCGCCGGGCATCCTCGCCAAAGGTGAGCTTCTTAGCCATTCTTTCCCCTCCTTACGAATAATTTTTATTCTATAACACCGAGGATCTCATCCTCGCGGACGATGAGATATTCCTCATCATCGATCTTGATCTCGGTACCGGAATACTTCCCCACCAACACCTTATCGCCTACCTTAACATCGACGGGACGAACCTTACCATCATCGAGAACCCGCCCTTCGCCAACCGCTATCACCTCTCCTTCCATCGGTTTCTCTTTGGCAGTATCGGGAATGATTATTCCGCCCCGTACCTCTTCTTTCTTCTCCAATCTTTTTATCAGGACTCTGTCGTGAAGTGGCTTGATCTTCATTTAGCTACCTCCTTTCTAACCTATTGATTAATCAAGAGAAAAGACACCAAAACCACATTAATTATTAGCACTCATTCCTTCCGAGTGCTAATAATAATTCCCGACTCACCAATTGTCAAGGGGGATTTAAATCAAATTTGGAAAAAATACATATTAAAAATGCCATCGATCCAACCCAAGATATCAATTAAAGGGTGCTTTCCACTAACCTCTATGATATAATCCCTCTCCGATGAGGCTGGTAGACTGGCTAAAAGAAAAATTTGGTCTGTCGCAAACAGGAAGCATTTTCCTTATTCTCCTCGTCCTCTCTATAACCTCAGGTGCAATAGGAGGATATATCCTCGCCCATTACACCAATGTGGAGCGAATAACCGCCCTCGAGAACTACCGTCCCAGTGTCATCACCATTATCTACGATTCCAAGGACAACCCCATCTCCCAATTTGCTCTCGAAAAAAGGATCGTCATCCCCTTCTCTGAGATACCGAAGAACTTCATAAACGCGGTCATTGCCGCTGAAGACGACTCCTTCTACCACCACATAGGAATAGACCCAGTGAGTATCCTTCGAGCGATCTACAAGGACATAATCCATTTAAGAAAAGTCCAAGGAGCAAGCACCATCACCCAGCAGTTGGCGCGCAATCTCTTCCTCACCCCCAAAAAGACATTTACCAGAAAGATAAAGGAAGCCCTCTACGCCATTCAGATCGAGAACCATTACACCAAGAGAAAGATCCTTGAGCTCTACTGCAATCAGGTCTACCTGGGATACAACCGTTTTGGGATAGAGGCGGCTGCCAGATACTATTTTGGGAAAAAGGCGAAAGACCTTACCTTGGCAGAATGCGCTGCCATCGCCGGATTAATTAAGGCACCTGCTATCTATTCCCCATTCAGGTACCCGAGCAGGGCGGTGAAAAGAAGGAATATGGTGCTTGATCTAATGGTGAAGGAGGGGTTCATCACTAAGGCACAAGCGGACAAGGCAAAGAAGGAGCCCCTTATCTTAAGGAAACGGGGCGCGGAAGAGGGAAGTGTCGCCCCTTACTTCGTTGAGGAAGTGAGGAAGTTCTTAGAAAAAAGGTTCGGAAGAAAGGCAACATATCGGGGGGGGTTGAGGGTTTACACCACCCTAGACAGCAAACTACAGCGGATAGCCAATAAGGCAGTGGAGGACGGTGTCCGAGCTCTCGACAAACGAGAGGGATTTCGGGGGGGATACCGGAATATCATCAAGGAAGGGCTCTCACCAAAGGAGTTTTGGCTTAAGGAATGGAACCGCCCATTGGTGAAAGGAAGGATCGTAAGGGGGTTAATACTCTCGGTAAAAGCCAATAAGGCACTAGTGAAGATAGGGCGGGATGAATTCCCCATAGGGAGATATGAGGTAGTCTGGACCCATCACTCCGATCTCAGAAAACTGTTTAAACCTGGCGATCTCGTTCCCTTCCGAATAGAGGATGTATCCGCTAAAGGGAAGATTCGCCTTTCCTTGGAGCAGGACCCGTTGGTAAATGGAGCCTTGGTGGCAATAGAGGTTGGTACAGGAAGGATAAGGGCGATGGTGGGGGGAATAGATTTTGAGAAGAGCAAGTTTAACCGGGCGACCCAGGGGAAAAGGCAAACCGGTTCCGCATTTAAACCGTTTGTTTATGCAGCTGCTCTCGACTCTGGACTCACCGCAAGCACTACGGTATTCGATGAGCCAGCCACCTTCTACGATCCTTATACCAATGAACCATATGAGCCCTCGAATTATCACAATCGCTACTTCGGCGTAGTCACCCTTAGAGAAGCTCTGGAGAAATCGCTCAATGTGGCGACGATAAAGATAGAGTTGAAAGTGGGGGTGGATAAGGTGGTTAAATATGCCAAACGGTGCGGTATCACAGAGAATATCCAACCCTTTCTCTCAATAGGCTTGGGAAGCTTCGAAGTCACCCCCTTGGAGATGACCGCTGCCTATTCCGTTTTTCCCAATCAAGGGGTGTGGGTAGAGCCATACTTTATCGAAAAGATCACCGATACCGAGGGAAACATCCTCTATACCCATACTCCTAAAACAAAACAAGCCCTCTCTGCGGATACTGCCTTCCTCACCCATAAACTCCTCGAGGGGGTGGTTCTAAGAGGAACAGCTGCGGCAGCTGCTTCTCTCGGTCTGCCCTTAGCTGGAAAAACAGGAACTACTAACGATTATACCGACGCCTGGTTCATCGGATATTCCCCAAACCTCGTCTGTGGGGTCTGGGTAGGCTTCGACGAAAAGAAAACCTTAGGACCTAATGAAAGCGGAGCTCGAGCTGCTCTTCCCATATGGATGGAATTTATGAAAAACGCCTTGGTAGGAAAACCGATAGGCAATTTCAGCATTCCCCCGGGGATCGTATTCCGACGGATCGATCGAAGAACGGGTCTTCTTGCCACCCCGCTCTGTCCTCCTCAGGACATCATCCTCGAAGCCTACCGCGAGGGAACGGAACCCGTAAAATTCTGCGGTGAGGAATATCATAGGAATCTCAAACTTCCTTACTACCTCCAGGAGAAATTGGTCGATATCTATTAGCTCCTTTTCCTTGCCAAAAGCCTGAGATAACTCTGAATGAAGGGATCAATATCGCCATCAAGCACCCGGGTAGCATCACCTATCTCAAGACCGGTGCGATGGTCCTTTATCATCTGGTAGGGATGAAGGACATAGGAACGGATCTGACTCCCAAAGGAGATATCCTTCTTACCTTTTTCCAACTTCTCCTTCTCCTTCAATTTCTCTTGCCGTGCCCGTTCATAAAGTCTCGCTTTCAACACCTTCAAAGCGAAGGCTTTATTTTGATGCTGGGAGCGCTCATTTTGACATTGAACTACTATTCCTGTTGGAAGATGGGTGATCCTCACCGCAGAATCGGTGACATTTACATGTTGCCCCCCATGCCCACTTGCCCGGAAGGTCTCTATTTTTAAATCCTTTTCGTTTATTTCAATCTTTATCTCTTCATCGAGCTCGGGATATACGAATACCGAGGCAAAGGAAGTATGCCTCCGCCGAGAAGCATCAAAGGGAGAAATCCTCACCAATCGATGGACACCGGATTCCCCCTTTAGGTAACCATAGGCATAACGCCCTTTTATGCTCACGGTAGCGCTTTTTAAACCCGCTTCCTCACCGGGAAGGTAATCCATCACCTTTGCCTCGAACCCTCTCCGCTCCGCCCAGCGAAGGTACATCCGAAGAAGCATCGATGCCCAATCTTGGGACTCCGTGCCCCCTGCCCCAGGATGGATGGTTAGGATGGCGTTATTCTCATCGTTCTCCTCGTTCAGGATAAGATTTATCTCCGCTTGATTCAGTTCCTCTTCGAGCACCTTGAGACGCTCTTCGATATCCTCGGTCACCTCCTCTCCTTCATCTGCCAGCTCCAGCATAACCTCTATCTCACCAATCAGATCATTCAGCTTGCGAGCAACATCCAACCTTTCCTCAAGCTGCTTCTTCTCCTTCAAGAGCCGCACCGCCTCCTCTTTATTATTCCATATCTCTCTGACGAGCAACTTGTCCTGAAGGGCGTTTATCCTTCTTCCAAGCTCATCTTGGTCAAAGATAGCCTCCAAGTTCCTCTGTCTTCCTCTTAAGCTCAGCGAATCTTTGTTTTAGATCATCGATAAGCACTTTTATCCTCCTTTCTCTTCAAGGAATAGATGAGAACAAATATCACCATAAAAAGAGAACAAAGGGGAAGAATATCCCCATATCTAACATAGAATGTGGTATATGTTGAAGGGGCTATTTCACCTATAACCAACGCCTTTTTGAAGATGGGGGTCTGCTTTATGATCCTCCCATAAGGATCTATTATCCCACTTATCCCTGTATTGGCTGCCCGAGCAACAAAACGACGGCACTCAACCGCCCGAAAAACAGCGGTAATGAAGTGCTGATAAGGTGCTGAAGTCCTCCCAAACCAGGCATCATTAGTTATGGTAACGATGAACTCCGCTCCCTCCTTCACAAAGGAGCGGACCAGATTGGGAAATATGATCTCAAAACAGATGGGAACGGCAAAACGATGCCCCTTAACCTCGAGAAGGGTCAACCTCTCTCCCGGAGAGAAATCGGAAACCTCAGCGGTGAGCTTACCCGCAAAGAAAAAGAGCCTTTTCTTAGGCACATATTCCCCAAAGGGAACGAGATGCACCTTATCGTATCTTCCCACCACCTCTCCTTCGGGGTTGATCAAAAAGGCGGAATTATAATATCTCTTCTTCCCCTCCTTTTCCCTCACATCAACGCTCCCGAAGAGGAAAAATGCATTGTAACGCCTCGCTTCATCCCGCATAAGCCGATTGAACACCGGAGAGGTGCTAAAGTTCAAGGGGATATTGGACTCGGGCCAGATGATAAACTCACTACCAAAACGAGCGGCACGGGCAGTAAGAGCAAGGTGAACCCGGGCAAGCTCCTCAACATAGGCTCCGCTCAGGAGTTTATCCTGTTCCGCATTTCCCTGAACTAAAGCGATCCTTATCCTCTCAGGAGAAGCAAAAACCGTCTTCAACCTGACAGCCCCATAGATAAGGACAATAATAATAAGAATAGCCGTCCCAACCAAAAGGGCGAAATATCTCTTACTCCTAAACCTTCTCAGAAGGGAAAGGGATAGTACTCCGTTGACCAATACAATAAGGAAAGAAACCCCATATGCGCCGAAGATATCTGAAATCTGTATCAGATGGAGAAAACGATACTGAGAATGGGCGAGCAATATCCAGGGAAAACCGGTTACGATGTAATTCCGCAGATATTCAAATCCTACCCAAACAAAGGGAGCGATCAGAAACACCCACTCTCCCAACCTTCTCCCGATAAAGGAAAAGATAAGGGCAAAAAATGCCCAATAAGCGGCGAGATAGAGAACGAGGATCAACATTATCAAAATACCCACGCTCTGGGGAAGTCTTCCATAATGGGTCATAACCGGAGCAAGCCAATAAACGCTAAGAAGATAGCTCACCCCTCCTCCGGCTAAAGCAGCAAAGAAAGCCCGTTTCGGAGGGGTAAACCAACCCATAACGAGAAGAGGAACGAGAGAAAACCAGGCAAGCCAACCAAGGTTGAACCGGGGGAAGGAGAAAGCCACCAGAACCCCACTTAACCCGGAAAGCAATAAAGCATAGATAATAGATGACTTCTTCCGCATCTTTCCTTGCATAGGAGACAAAAAATAACCATCGGCTTCAGAGAGCTTGCCGATGGCGTTATCTCAAGAGGTAGCTACTATCCAGGCGTCTTTAAACCCCTCCTTTATCCTCAGCGTATCTCTAAGGGAAATAGCCTCTATCCGGTTTTTGAATCTACCCACCCGAACCTTGTACACCCTCCTCCCTTTTTCTTCAACCATCTTCACAAAGGCGGAATACCCCTTTCTCTTGAGCCTATCCCTCAAAGAAAGTGCCTCCCGTTTCGAACGGGTGGAAGCAACCTGGACCGCATAATACCTCTTTTTAACCTTCGGTTTCGAAGGAGCAAGGGATGGCTTTTCCTCTTTTTTCGCTGGTGACTGAGGCTTTCCCCCAGGAGTAACGGTTTTTCCCGCTTTCTTCCCTTCCATCAACTTGAAATAGCCAAACTCTTTTGTCTTTTTGGGCTCTTCTTTTTTAGGAAGGGCAACAACCGAGGGAGGGGGGATCTCCTTAGTCTCCAATTTCTGCGCCTTCGAGGCTATCTTATTCGCCTCAGCCTCCAAACGAGCAGCATCCCTCCCCACCTTTACCCCCACGAGAAAGAACACACCACAGATGACAACCGCCAAGAAAAAGAGGAAGATCAGCTGTTTGTTATCTAATTGGATCTCATAATAATCCTTCTTCTCTTCCTCCACCTTATTCACCTCCAGTTTTTCTCATTCCTCAGCGATTATTATCGCCGCTTTCTTCTCCTTCTTCGCTTTAAACATTGCCTGATCCGCCTTATTTACCAGGCTCTTTTTGGTGAGTCCGTGGCGGGGATAGCTGGCTATGCCAAAGGCGGCTGTGATGTATGTGGGCTTTGTCCCGGGAAAAACAAAAGGGGTACTCTCGAGACTATCCTTTATCCTTTCAGCAGCTCGAAAGGCACCTTCCGCTGCAGTGCCCGGAAGGACAACACAGAACTCATCTCCCCCATACCTCACTACCCGGTCTATACTCCTTACCTCCCTTATTATCCGCGATGCCACTGCACCGAGCATCCTGCTCCCAATAGCATGACCATAGAGCTCGTTAACCCTTTTGAAATTGTTCAAATCGATAAATATTATCGAAAGAACCAACCCGTAACGCTCACAACGGCTTATCTCTTCCTCTATATAGCGTTCAAAAAATCTCCGATTATAGGCGTTAGTAACATCATCCTTGATAACCAGCTCGTTCGTTCGGCTGAGGGCGAGCGAATTCTTAAACGCCCGGGCGAGATCAGGAACCACCTTTGACATCCGGGCAAGTCTTTCCGGATCAAACTCCTTTTCCTTCGCCAACTTGGCTAAAACTACCCCCCCAAGCTTCTCCTCATCGACAAGAAACGGTACGAAGAGGACTGAAGTAACCTCCTCCGCAAATATCCCCTTCTCAAACAACCGCTTTCCTCTCACCAACTTTATCTCATCCTTGTTGAGAAGTTCCTTTATCCGCTTACCTTCTATCAAAGAAGAAAGATATTCCACATCATCAGTAAGTACTCCCTGCCAACCCTTTAATGCATACTTCCCCTTCTCCTTATCGAAAAGCGCCAATAATCCACCCTCCGCTTGAGCAAGCTCTACTAAGAATCTCAAGATCTCAACCGCCAGCTCATCGAGATCCGGAATTAGTGCAAGCTCCTTCGTCCTCTTGAAAAGTTCTACTTCCTCCCTGAGCTTGTTGATCTCAGATGTCAGATCAGCTTCCTTCCTCAGCTGGAGGGTTATCAAAGGTAAGATCTTCTCTATCAGATCAACCTCTAATATAAGTTGGGCTTCTCTCTTTACCGCCACCCCCTCCCCATCAACAACCACTATCTTGAGGGCAGAGGGAAGCCTTCTCTCGAGCTGGGAGAAAAACCCTCCCTTCTCCGGAAAAGAGCCAAGAACCAACTGATAAGAATTTTCACTAATAAGCACCAACGCCTCATCAACCCCAGCCACTCCATCTACATAATATCCCTCCTTTTTCAGGAGAGAGCTTAACCTCTCCCGAGAGTTCTGATCTGGGTGGATTACCAGCGCCTTCTCCGGAGGCATTTTTATTAACCTGCTTTTTCTCCCTCTGCCTTCTCGGGCTTCAAAAATGCCTTCATCAGGTCGATAGGTACAGGGAAGAGAATGGTAGAGTTCTTCTCGGTTGCTATCTCGGTAAGGGTCTGGAGAAATCTAAGCTGGATGGTAACCGGGTTCTGGCCAATCACATCCGCCGCCTTCGCCAAGGTGGCAGAAGCCCTGTACTCCCCTTCTGCATGGATTATCTTCGCCCTCTTTTCCCTCTCTGCTTCTGCCTGACGTGCCATCGCCCGCTGCATCTCTACCGGGAGGTCAACATGTTTCACCTCAACCATCGAGACCTTAATCCCCCAAGGATCGGTATGCTTATCGATTATCTGCTGCAGTTTAGAGTTTACCTTCTCCCGCTGGCTCAAAAGGTCATCAAGTTCCACCTCCCCAAGAACACTTCTCAAGGTGGTTTGAGAAAGCTGGGAGGTGGCGTACATATAGTTTTCCACCTCGATTACCGCCTTCTTAGGATCAATAACTCGGTAATAGACCACCGCATTCACCTTCACCGATACATTATCCTTGGTTATCACATCCTGGGGAGGGACATCGTGAACCACCGTCCGAAGGCTCACTCGAACCATCCTATCTATAGGGGCGAAGACAAAAATGATCCCCGGACCTTTGGGCTTAGGAAGAACTCGCCCTAACCGGAAGATCACCGCTCGCTCGTACTCAGAGATCACCTTTATCGCCGAGAGGAAGTAGAGAACCAAGATAAAAATCAGAATACCTAAACCCATAATCCCCTCCTTGGGTTAAGTCAATCCTCTCTCGAGCCCTCATCTATCGGCTCGACCGAGAGAACCAAGCCCCTCATTCCTATCACTCTTACTTTCTCTCCTTTTTTTATCCTTTTTCCCGAGTATGCTCGCCAGATCTCGCCATGAATGAACACCGTGCCCTCAGGCGAGATGTCCGTCTTCGCTTCACCTATCTCACCTTGCAACCCCTCTGCTCCAGTAGCCACCGGCTTCCTATGAGCCCTGATGACCAACCGGAGGAGGAAGGTAACGATAAAGGCAACGGCAAGGGCGACTGGAATGATTAGAGAAAGCGGTATCCTCATCTCGGGGATAGGGGCTTTTATCAACATCAATGAGCCGAGTATCATAGAAATAATCCCAGCCACCGTAAGCATACCATAACTTACCACCTTCACTTCAAGGATAAAGAATATTAGAGCAAGAATGATAAGAAGAACACCAGCATAATTAACGGGGATGATCTGAAAAGCAAAGAAAGCGAGGATTAGGCAGATGGCACCAACTACCCCGGGGAAGACAAAACCAGGATGAACCAGCTCGAAGTAGATCCCAAGAACCCCAATAGCGAGGAGGATAAAGGTAATGAAAGGCTGAGAAATGGTACTTAAAAGCCGCTCTCTGGCATCCATCCTTATTACTTCCAACCTCGGATTGCCGAGGTGAAGAACTACCTCCTCACCGTTAAATTTCTTTATTCTCCTCCCATTGAGTTTCTTTAAGAGCTCACCCTCATTGTTGGCGATAAGATCGATCAAATGGGAGGATAAAGCCTCGTTAGCAGAGAAGGAGGCGCTCTTTCTCACCGCCTTCTCCACTAATGAGAGGGGCCTTCCTCTTTTCTCTGCTATTCCCTTTATATAGGCTACCGCATCGTTTACTATCTTCGCCTCCATCTTTTTGTCTATCTTCACAAAGGGAAGAGCGCTAACCGGATGGGCTGCTCCGGTATTGGTGCCCGGCGCCATCACCGCGACATCGGCTGAGATTAGGATGAAAAAGCCAGCTGACGCTGCCCTCGCTCCACTCGGAGCAACAAATACCACCACCGGGACCTTGGCGTTTATTATCTTCAGGATAATGTCCCGCATCGCCTGATCGAGTCCTCCCGGGGTATTCAGCCTGAGGATGAAAAGCGAAGCTCCTTCCTTCTCAGCGATATCGATAGCCCGAGAGACGAAGCCAGCGGTAACCGAATGGATATTATCGGAAAGCTCGGCTACCACCACCAATTGCGAGGCATAAAGAGAGGAAAGGAGCCCACTCGCCAAAAGAAGAAGGCAAATCATCATCAATTTTATGGCGAGCGGGCTCCTTCTCATACTCATCCCATTACTATACACTAAAGGCCCTGGGCAGAGACAGATCCGCCATCGTGGTCAATCCGGGCTCTGCTTCAACCACTCTGGGGATGGAGTTGACAAGCATCGCTACTGTTGCCGGATCGCCTGCAGTCCCACCACGGATCACCAAATCGATCGGCGGCTTCCCCTTGACCAGAACCGAATCGTGGGGATCCTTCTCGCCCACATACATCCGAAGATCGAGATCGAGTTTAACCTTCCCGTCAACATACCCTACTACGGTATGCTTGATCCCAGCTACCTGCCCTTTCTTTACCTCGAGATACGGGGTTTTATAATCATCATCGGCGATCATCGGATCTATTTTCTCCTCGTATCTCTCTACCTCCCAGCCAAGACCATAAGCGATGAGAAGCATCGACTCTACCAACCCGATATGCCCCAGCCTCCCTTGGGAAACGAGCTTCCTGAATTCCTCCTCGCTCATTCCCGCACCGACCTTCTTCTGAAGGGGCAATCTCCGAGTAGCAGCATCGAGGAACCGTTCGATCTTGATGGATTCAACCTCGAGACAGACCCCGGTAGACACCAAAGCGAGCGTATCCATCACAAAACCAGGGTTCACTCCAGTTCCGAGAACGGTAACTCCGTTCTTCTTCGCCAATTCATCGATCTTCTTCGATAGATCGGGCCAACGGCGGTAAGGATAAAGCAATTCCTCCGTAGTAGAGGTGATGTTGACCCCATGGTTCACCGCAACCTCTATCTGAGGATAGACCTTATCCACGAAGGAAAGGGTGGTAAGGAGGGCAATGTCGGGCTTAGTGCGGGAAAAGACCTCAGCCGGATCCGAAGAGACAGTCACCCCCACCTTCTCCGAAAGCCCTATAAGCTCACCTATATCCTTACCCACCTTCGCCTCGTCTATATCAATGGCACCAACCAACTCAAGGTTTTCCTTTGCAAGAACCACCTTTGCCGCTTCCAACCCAATGGGACCAAGACCATACTGAACAACCTTATATTTCTTCATAAGTGCTACCTCCCTAAAAATAATCAAAAAATTCCCTTCATATTATACCACAACCTTGCCCTTTTCTAATGTTTAACCAACTCCATCTCAGAAAGCCAAGTGAGGATTGTATCCCTAACCTCAGCAAGGGGAAAATTATGTCCTCGATCCAGCCACACTATCCTCTTCGGTTCATTTGCCCGGTTGTAAAGCTCCTCTACTCGGTTTTTCCTGAAGATGAGGTCCTTCCTCCCGTTTATCATCAGGAGAGGTCTTGGGCTGATCAGACCGATAAACTCCTCTGGCGCAGTCAGCTTTATCAGTTTCTCATCTCTTCTCTTAGAGAAGAACAAACGGCGAGAACGAACAGGCATAAGCGCACCACCCGAAATAAGCACTGCCCCCTTTATCCGTTCATCAACAGAAGCCAAAATGCAGGCGGGCGCTACCCCCATACTCCCTCCCATCACTACTACCCGAGCACGGTCTACCTCGGGGAAGGTGGGAAGGAGATCGAGGGCATACCTCCCATCGAGAACCCAGTTCTTGATGATGAGGGCTCTTCCCTGCCTCGTTAACAATCTTCCCACTCCTTCCTTTTTCCTCCTCTCCTTAAAAGAGGGAGCCTCGATAGCCAAGATAGCGAAGTCGGGGAATACTTTAAATAAAGATATCGCTGCTGTCTTCGCCTCCTCCCGAGCCCGATGGTAATAAAGGATAAGGGGATAAGGAGGGGTCCCTTCTTTAGGAAGGACAAGCAAAGCGGGAACCTCCCTACCCTCGGCACCGGGATAAACGATCTTTATCCCCTTGAAAGCCTCCTCATCACAATAGAGCTCCTGTTTGAACTTGACCTCCTCCCGAGGAGTATAACTATAAAAGGACAACTTTTCCTCCTTTGTGAACTGAAGGGGAAAGACAAATCCTACCAAGATGAGAAAAAGAAGAGAAGAAAACAAAAATCTCTCTCTATCCATCTTTACTCTCCTTTAAATATAAACATTCAGCCCTCATCGGGCAGGGGGAACAACGCCCCTTTCGGCAATACCCCTTTCCCAATCGAATAAGGGCTGCCTCGAAATCGGCGAAGCGAAGGGAGACCTCCCCTCCTGGTGAGAAATACCCCCTGAGTTCAGAAAGAGCAACCTTTGGCTCCTCACTTTTTACCAAACCAAGTCGCTTCGCTGGGATTATCACAAGCTCATTAGGAGGGGGATCAGCCTTCTCCCAGATGTCGCGAAGCTCCCTTAGAAAAATGTAAATTGTTGTCTTACCAATCCCTTTCCCTAAGGAGATTATCCTCCTCTCAAGGTCATCCGAATCCGTTGCCCTCCGATGAAGCTCATTCAGCTCACCCCCGTACTCCGCTATCAGCGATCCCATCACCTCAAGCAACTTGGTTGCGGTCTTAAAGTCGTAACGGACATAACCTCCCTCATCGAGTAGCCTGACCAACCCATCCCAACCGGTATCCAATATCGCCTGAGGAGTGATAACCCTCTTCTCCGCAAACACCCGGTAGGTATTCTTCGCTATCGTCTCCGATATCCTTGCGCCAAAGAGGATCGAAGCAAGAAACCAAGAGGAAAGGGCGGAGGAGGAGGCTGAGCGAAGATCAATCCCCAGTTCGGTGGAAAAACAGCCACCCAATCTCTCAACTAGGTACTTGATGAGGTCTTTCTTCGAAACCACGGTGATAAACTAACCCTTCCCACTCAATATCCTTTTCACCTCGGAAAGAGAATAGGTGTTCAGAACATCCTCTCTCTCCAACCAGCCGCGTCGGGCAACCGCCACCCCAAACCGAACGAAGGAAAGCTGGTCTAAATGATGGGCGTCGGTTCCGATGGCAAGCTTCACCCCGAGTTCCTTTGCTCGCCGGGAGTAGACATCATTGAGATCAAGCCGTTGATAGTAGGCGTTTATCTCGAGTATCTTGCCCAACTTCGCCGCTTCGGCTATCACCTCCTCGATATCCACTGCGTAGGGTTCCCGCTCCCCTATTATCCTCCCGGTGGGATGGGCTAAGATATCCACCTCAGGATGGCGAAGCGCCCTTATGATCCTCCTCGTCATCTCCTCACGGGATTGCTTGAATCCAGAGTGAACGGCGGCGATTACAACATCGAGCTTTGTAAGTACTTCGTCGGGGAAATCGAGGGTCCCGTCCATCCTTATATCGACCTCGGCACCAGCAAGCAGGGTTATCCCAGAAACCTCCTCGTTGACCCTTCTTATCTCCTTTATCTCATTTATCAGCATCTCCGGGGTCAATCCACCAGCGAACTTCATCGATTGGGAATGATCAGCAATAACCAGATATTCATAGCCGAGCTCCTTTGCCTTTTCCGCTATCTCTCTTATGCTGGCAGAACCGTCGGACCACTTTGAGTGAACATGGAAATCACCCCGCATCTCATCGTAGCCAACCACCTGAGGGAGTTTACCTTCATACGCCGCCTCTATCTCACCCCTATCCTCTCTGAGCTCCGGCGGTATAAAAGGAAGAGATAAGGCGGCATAAACCTCTTCTTCCTCCTTTCCCGCTATCTTCTCCTCACCTCGGAAGACACCATATTCGTTTATCTTCAGCCCCCTATCCTTGGCGATATTCCTCAGGTGGATATTGTGCGCTTTCGAGCCAGTGAAATACTGGAGGGCAGCACCATAGGAATCTTCGGGAACTACCCTAAGATCTATCTGCATCCCCGAGGAGACGATTACGCTTCCCTTGGTAGTCCCGGAAGCGAGCACTTCCACTACCGGGGGAAGGCTTACAAAGGTATCTATTATCTCTTTAGGATCAGTTCCCGTAGCCAAAATATCGAGATCACCAACCGTCTCCCTCATTCGGCGAAGGCTACCTGCCGGCTCGATCTTGTTCAGTGTCTTACTTCTTTCCTTTAATAGAGAGATGATCTCCTCAACGAGGGGGAGAGCTTGTCCTAATATCTTCCGCCCTTTGCTCTCCCTTAATAGGCGAATACCGCGAAGGATGTTCTCCTCCTTTTTGGGACCCATCCCGAAGAGCTCTCTCAACCTTCCCTCCTTCACTGCCTCTTCGAGGGCAGAGATGGTGCTGATGCCGAGCTTTTTATAAACAAGAGCCACTGTTTTAGGACCCATCCCCGGTATCTTCATCATCTCGATGAGTTCAGCAGGAACCCCCTCCTTCACCTCCTCATACTTGGCGATCCTTCCTGTCTCAAGGTATTCCTTTATCTTCTTGGCGATGCCGGAGCCGACCCCGGGGATCCCCTCCAGCTTACCCTCCTTAGCTATCTCGGCGACATCCTCCGAGAGGTCCTTGAGAACCCGTGCCACCTTCCGGTAAGCATTGACCTTGAACGGGTTTTCTCCCTTGAATTCAAGGATATCCGCCATCTTTTCAAAGATATCGGCTAACTCTCTATTCTTCATCTTTCTACCTTATATCCCACTTAAAAGAACCAATCTCATCCCCAACTCAAACCATCGCTTCGAGATTTCTAATTGAGAAAATTATACCGCTTCCCCAGAGATTGTTCAACAAACCCTAACATTCTTCTTGACAAACATCAAAGGCTATTTTAAGGTCAAAAGCGGGATATGTAATACATACTACATCCTTTAATCTTAACAATGTTTCAATAAAAATATGGGAATATCAAAAAAACAGAGAATATTAATTCTCTTTTCTCTTCTCATTCTTCTCTTCTTCCTCTCGTGCGGTACTACGAGAAAGCTAAGTTACACAGAGGACGAACTTGCTAAGCTGTTGAAAAAAAGGCTCTCTCCCGAAGAATACGAGGCAACCCCCATCCCCTTTGCCATCCCCGATGAACTGAAAACTTATGCCCGACTGCTCACCCACAACCTTCTCTATGATGAAACCAAAGCAGATGTTTTGGTAAAAGCGATCATCCAACAGGATAAGTTGAGCGTAAGATACAACAAATATAGAAGCCTGACCGCCATTGAAGTTCTGGTCACAGGTGAAGCGAACTGTATTGCTTACACCAATCTCTTCATTGGAATGGCAAGGGCGGCAGGGCTTAAAGCTTATTATGTCGATGTAACCGAGATAAGTAACCTGGAGCGTGAGGGAAAACTGGTGATCAATTCGGGACATATATGCGCTGGAGTAGACACCGATGGCGAGTTGCTCCTCATCGACTTCTCGGAATATAGCCGGAAGGAATACAGAACCTACCGGGTGATAGACGATCTCGAGGCAATGGCAAATTTTGAGAATAGCTTAGGGGTCATCATAAGCAGAAAGCCTGGCTACTATGAGCAACCCCCCATCCCAGATGATGAGATCCGCTACTTCGAAAAGGCAATAAAGATAAAGCCAGATTTTGCAAAAGCCTACAACAACCTTGGCATCGCCTATCAACGGAGAAGAAATTACGAGAAGGCGATCGAGATGTATAAAAAGGCGATATTCTTCAACCCCAACCTCCCTGCTCCTCACGCCAATTTGGGAAATGTATACGCTGCCTTAGAACGCTATCAAGAGGCGGAAAAGGAACTTAAACGGGCGATAGAGCTCAGAAAGACCGATCCCTATTTCTACTACAATTTAGGACTTGTTTATTACAACCAAAGGAACTATGAGAAGGCTCAAAAAGCCTTTAAAAAGAGTATAAGCTACTCCTCCAACTTCGCTGAAGCTCACAACATCTTGGGAGTTGTATATTATCAACTGGGAAACCTTAAATTGGCAAAAAGGGAATTCAGCCTCGCCCTCAAACTAAACCCTAAATTGGCTCAGGCGAAGTTCTACCTTCGAAAGATAAAGGAAAAAGAAAGCGTTATTCCTTGATTACCAACGCTTCAACCACTCTTTTCACATTATTAACGCTTTCTGCTACTTCTACTGCCAATTTCTTTTGGTATTTGCTCTTTACCCTTCCTTCAAGGAACACCGTCCTCTTGAAGGTGCTTACCTTTATCTCTGCTCCCTCGAGCTCCTTATTCAAGGCGATGGCAGAACGAACATAGGCGGTGATAGCGGCATCATCTATTACCTCCCCCAAACTCCGCGTCGCCTCCGCTCTCTTCCTCAATTTAAGAGAGGGGTTTATCTTTATCTTACTTATCACCTTGGATACCTCAGGAACATTGGAAGCTATCCTCACCGCTACATTCTCAAGCCTTCTCGAGGGAAGTTCGCCCTTTAATACGACCACCCCATTTTCATCCGCATCTACCTCAATATCGAAAGGGGAAAACTCCTTATAAAGGGAGAGGGCAGCTTTAACGGAGAGGACCAATTTCGCTTCTTTAAGCTTAGCGCTTATTACTGTTTTAGCCTTCATCTCCTCCGCTTTACTACGAAGATGGGAAAGAAACCAATATCCTCCGACGAGTAAAACGAGAAAAGCAACGAATAAAAATAACCCCTTCTTCACTTCCCTATCTCCTTTAAAGCAGGATATAAGTGGCTATGGAAAAATAGATAAAGGAGCCGAGGATGTCAGTAGCGGTGGTGACAAAGGGACCACTTGCCACCGCTGGATCTGCACCAACTTTAGCCAAGATCAAGGGACCAAAGGAACCAACGATCGCCGCTACCACCATAGCCAAAAAGATCGATAGCCCTACGGCAATCGGAAGGACAACCGGTGAGGGAAACTGAAGCCTGGTGAAGAAACCAAGGAGAACCCCGTAAGTCAAGCCAAGCAACCCAGCTACTGAAATTTCTTTTATAACCACCCGAAACACATTGCGCAGATTTATCCTCCCCGTTGCCAGACCACGGACGATGATGGTAGAGGATTGGGTGGCGATATTTCCCCCCATCCCCATCACGATGGGGATGAAGGCGGCAAGGGAGATGATCTGACTCAGGGTAGCCTGAAAAGAGTTGATCACATATCCCGCCACGATCTCGCCCAACCAGGGGACAAACAACCAGGGAAATTTGGAGAGAAAATTACCTAAGAAGGAGCGCCGAAGTATCGCCTCATCGCCGAGACCAGCGATCTTCAAGAAATCCTCAGTCGCCTCATCCCGGATGATGTCGATGACATCGTCCACCGTAACCACCCCGATGAGTTTGTTCTCATCGTCAACCACCGGTACTGCGAGGAAGTTATACCGAGCGACGATCCGGGCTACCTCCTCCTGGTCAGTATCTGGCCTTACACTTATTACATCTGGGGTCATAATATCCTTGAGCTGTTTATCAGGTGGGTTGAGAAGAAGGTTCCTCAGGGAGACCACGCCAAGCAGATGTTTATATTTGCTCACCACATAGAGGTAAAAGGCAACCTCAACATCCGCCGACTTCTGGACATGGGCAATAGCATCCCGAACCAGGGTGTCTTGTGGAAGAGCGAGGAAGTCGGTGCTCATAATTCGACCTGCGGTCTCCTCCTTGTAGCGGAGAAGCCCTTGCAGGTCCTCCGATTCCTGATCTCGCATCTGCTCCAGCACCTGCTCCGCTATATCCTCGGGAAGAGCCTCGATTATCGGGGCAGCATCGTCCGAAGGAAGTTCTTGAAGGATCTTGGTTATCTTACTGATCTCGAGATCGCCAAGGAGTTCAACCGCCATCTCCGGGCTCACCTCACGGAGGATCTCCTCCACCATTTTCACATTGTGGTTCAACAGGATATCGAAAAGGAGCTTCCGCTCATAGCTGTTTAACTCAAGCATTATCCGGGCGATATCCGCTGAGTGAACCTTCTGCATCAGCTTGATTACCCGCTGAACCGCTCCTCGATGAAGAAGCTTCCGCAGTGGCTCGAGAATGTAAGCAATCCTCTCTAACTTAGCTGTCATCGCCGCTTTTCCCCTTTATTATCAGGATAGCATATCTATCCTACCTAAAGAAAGCAAAAACTCACCTTCCCCTTTTCGCGGTTATCAGTTCAAGAACCTCGCCTGCGTTATCAGCATGATCAGAGATCTCACAAAGAAACTTTGCCAAATTGGTAATATAAAACACCGTCAGCGGTTTTGGGCCTTTAAGGCCAAACAAAGCCTCAAAATAAGTGTAACGGAGGTGGTCTATTTCCTTTTCGATCTCGTCTATCCTTTGGGTCACCTTCTTTAACTCCGCTATCTCTTTTCTTCCAAAAGTTGACTCGATAAGCACCCTGAGCTCTGAAATCCCCTGATAGAGGAGGGATGAGATTTCCCTATTCTTATCTACGATCTGATGGAATATCTCCCCTATGTTCTTGGGTATTAGTTCTCGCTGTTCGAGCCTAAACAATAAGGCGATGTGTTTGTTGGCATCGAGGATGGCTTCCTGCTCCCTTAAAAGGGAAATGAGATCAGATCGCTCAATAGGAAGAAGGATGCTTTCTCCAGTTCTAGCCCTCACCTCTTCCTTTAGCTTATCTCCCTCCTTTTCAACCTTAATCAGTTCCGCAATTCCCTTCTCCATCTCCTGGTAAGAACGGGATAGAAACGCGTCGAATATGTCACAGATAATCTTCCCCGAAATCTCCATCAGTTTCGCATGACGGTAAAGAGGAGTAAATGGGGATTTGGCAAATGCCTTCCCTAAAATGGTGCTAAAGATCTTCATCTTCCCCCCCTAATAGATTATTGTCTTCAGAGATAGATAGATAATTATGGAGATCAAAGCAGCTATTGGTACAGTAAGAAACCACGATATTAATATATTCCTTATTACCTTCAAATTCAAAGCGGAAATGCCTCGAGCGAAGCCAACACCAATAACTGAGCCCACAATGGTATGGGTGGTGGAGATGGGCAGTCCAAAATGGGTGGCAATAAGAACAGTAGTAGCACCTCCGAACTCGGCAGCAAACCCACGGGAGGGGGTTATCTCGGTTATCTTCCTCCCCACCGTCTGCATCACTCGCCATCCCCAGGTGGCGATGCCGAGGGCAATACCAGCCCCTCCTAAAAGCAGAAGCCAAAATGGAACATAGACCACCTTACCTAAGGCACCTCTTGTCGAGTAAGAAACAACCACCGACACAGGACCTACCGCGTTAGCAACATCGTTAGCCCCGTGGGTAAAGGCAACATAACAGCCGGTAAAAACCTGAAGATGACGGAATATCCTCTCAACCACCTGGTATTCCCCATCCTTTCCTCGGGAGGTCCCCACCACTATGAGATAACCGACAACACCTGCAACTAAACCTACTACCATTGCATAAAGAAGCAATCTTTCCCGGGAAATGTGGGGGGACAAATGATCAATTATCGCCAGCGCGATCACAAAAAAAACCAGCCCAAAAAGGAGCGGTGCGTAATAACGGGTTGCCTTTATCGATTGGTCACTCTCTAAAATAAAGAAACTGATGAACTTAAAGATGAGAAAACCCAAAATAGCACCCAATATGGGAGAGGATATCCAACTAAGGACTATCTTAAACAATACAAACCAATTTATCCCAGAAATGCCCACCACAATAAGCCCAAAACCGACCATCGCCCCTACTACAGAGTGAGTAGTGGAAACAGGGAGATGAAGCCAAGTGGAAAGGGTAACCCATAAGGAAGCAGCGATAATGGCGGAAAGAGCTCCGATAACTATAAGCCGGACATCGCTTATAAGGCTGGGGTTTACAATCCCCTTTCTTATGGTATCAGTTACCCTACTCCCCAGCATAAGAGCGCCCATCACATTCAAAATACCGGCAAGAAACGCCGCCTGTCGTACGGTGAGTGCCCTACTTCCTACCGAGGTTCCCATAGAGTTCGCTACATCGTTCGCCCCTATATTCCAAGCCATATAAAGACCGCCGATGATGCCGACAATTAACCAACTCATCAAGAAACCTCCTTTTAAAAATCATTAATCAGGAGAATGCTACCCCTCTGACGATGAGATTGTCAATAAAAAAGCCCAGGAGGCAAGAGCCTCCCGAGCTTTTGGAGAGAACCCCTTACTTGAGAAGAGCCTCTCGATTCATAAGCACATTGAACACGAGGGGAAAATCCGCCTTGTTGAGGAAGCGGTGCATCGGATTAAAAGAGAACATAATCACCCTTCCCTTCCCCAGAGGGACATCAAGAACAGCGGGTTTTCCAGCAATCCTCTCTCCACCCTTAACGATGCCGGAGAGGAAAAGATCCTTCTTGGCAAACCGAGCCACGACGCATCTCCGCTCCTTCCTCGGTACCCGGAAGAGGAAACTCGCTCGAAGGAATAAGGGGAAATTCTCCTCATACCCATAAAGTAGGGGGCTCTCCTTATCCACCATCTCCGCCTTTATGATCGAGCCGGGTGCCACTATCCCCTGCGCTGGAACCACCTCGATACGGCGGATAAGGCCGTAATCGATGAAGATACGACTCGCCGAGCCAAGGGCGATGACTATTCCCCCTTCCTCAACGAATCTCCTCAGATTCATCAAGCCGATCAACCCCATCCCACCGGTTATATCGGGAGAGCTATCGGGGGAACCTAAGGATTTGAACTTCTCAGACTTCTCATAGGAAACTGGGCTGAATTCAGGATCAACGCCCATTACTATCCTCTTCCCATTTGCCCATCCTCCCTGATGGGGTATGAGGATCACATCGAACCTCTTCCTAAGATCACCTTTCCTAAGCTGATCTTTGTTTATTAAGGTATAGGGTATCCCGTAATGGTCAAAGGCGTAACGGACCCAACCCGAATCCTGAGTGTAGAACCAGGTATGGTAGATAGCAAGGCGGGGTCTTGTTAGGCTGTGCTTAGGCGCTTTTATCTCCTCATCGGTCGCCTTAACGGTTAAGCCGGTCCTTCTGGCGAGTGAAAGTAGCTCCGCTCTCTTTTTGGGCTCCAATTTATAAGCCTCGACAACCACGCTACCCTTGGGAACGGTGCTCTTCCCCAGTTTGAAGTCCTTCTCAACGATAAAAGCAGGTACATCACGGAGCTTAGCGAGGAAAAGAACAGCCAACCCATTCCCTCCGGTATTCTCGATTATTATGTTCTTCCCCTTTTCCGCCTCCACCTTAGCTTCAGGAAGCACCTTCCCCTTAACCAACTCCATCTCAACGGAAAAAATTGCCTTATCCTTCACTTCCACCGTCTTCACATCATAGAGATAACCGAATGTCCAAGCGACATCGTCATATGGTCTTTGCGCCTTTTGAGGATAGTGTTGAACCTCGAGCATCGTTTTCGCCACATTTCTCGCTGGCTGGTCTAACCTCACAATATAGGAGCCGGCAGGAAAAGTCCCCTCTTTAACCTTTATCTCTTTTACAGCTCGATGTACCTCCACACCTTGCTTGAGAAGGAGGTTGATCAATTCCGCCTCCTCAAAGGGGTGCCGCTTCTCTGGAGGAATGATGTAGGCATAAGGAGCCTTATTTCTTCCAGCATCGACCGCATTCTTATTCTTCTTCCAGAAATTGTAGAGGAATATCTTATCGTTTACTGCCACCAGATGAAGGGCGGTGAGAACCCCGGTCTCCTGATAATTAATGTTATCCCTAAAGGACCAGAGAACCTCCTTATAAGGAGGGAGAGGACGGTACCATTCCCTGGTGGTGAAGGAGGACCTTCTCCTTCCTCCATCCTCGCGGACCAGTTTCCTCTTCATCGTGGTAGCGCCACCGTTTCCGAAGGTCTCGTAGAACCTGCCGATGGAATTCCTCAAATTAGCGAGCCACATTGTATATCCCGGGTACCAACCGGTATAAAAGGCATGGGTCCATACGCCGGGCATCCCCCTCTTGGTAAGCTCGGTGCACTCCCAACTGGCTAAGAGGTGCCACTCATCGATGAGGACGGGATCGAGGTTGATATAGAAGGGACCGGTCCCAGTAGAGACATAGAGGAAGGGGATGGATTCGTGAAGGTCGTGCATCACCTGAGGATGCCACTCGAAATAAGCTTTAAGGATGTTCCTGCTCAAAGGCTGGGTAAGCTGTAAGGAATCACGGTTGTTGTCGTGAAAGATATACTTTCCCCAATAGGGACAACTGGGGAAACGGGTCTCCTCATCGGTAATATCCTTCAAATATTTGTAATACCAATCGGTGTATCTATCATGCCCATCCGGTTCAAGACAAGGGGTAATGAGGACGATAACCTTGTCCCGGATAACCTTAATGTAAGGGTCGTCTGACACTGCAAGCCGGTAGGCAAGCTCCATCGCCATCTCGGCACTTCCGGTCTCTGAGGAATGGATATTGCAGGTGATGTGGTATATCGGCTTAGCCTTGGCTATTATCCTCCGCGCCTTTGCCTCATCTGTCTTCCGGGGATCGGAAAGAAGAGCGGTGTACCTCTTGTATTGGTTGAGCCTTTTTATAGTATCCGCCGTGGCTATCGCCACCACATACATCTCCCTTCCCTCGTTTGTCCTTCCGATGGGGAAGATGGCTACATTGGGCGACGCTTTGGCGAGTGCCTTATAATACTTGATAATATCTGCATAATAGGTCAGCCTCTTCGGGGTCCCCACGATGTAGCCGAGGACATCTCGTGGAGAAGGAACGGTAGGAGATTCTGGTATCTTCGCCACCAGATCGGGGAGGAATTCAGGAGCAGTAGTGTACTTCTTGATCAGTTCAGTACTCGTCTTGTCTATCCTCTGCTGGCTCAGTAGGGGAAAGGAGAGGAGAAGAGAAAGGACTATAAAAACCAAAACCCTCTTCATATGTCTCATTTAACTCCCTCCTTAAGAGTTTGTTTAAAATCTCTTTAAGATATTACTCCCTGAAGAAAAAGTAAGTCAACTGGCAGTAAGGAAAACAAAATAAAAAACCGCCGTTAATCGGCGGTTATATTCTTTGGTAGCGGGGGCCGGATTTGAACCGGCGACCTTTGGGTTATGAGCCCAACGAGCTACCAGACTGCTCCACCCCGCAATCCAAGCTCAAATATAAGCTTGGTTTTGGCATTTGTCAAGTCATTTTAGGAGAAAAGCCTCTTCGCCAAACCCACCGGTTATTGACAGAAAATGAGCTTGGAGATAGAATTATCTCAAAGTAAGGAGGAAGGGGTGATCCTTTCCAAAAAAAGCGTGGTTGTTTTGTTAGTGCTTGTTGGGCTCATAAACCTCGCCCCTCTTCCCCGAAAGGCTAAAGGGGAAAGATGGAACATTCTTCTTATTTCAATCGATACCTTACGAGCTGATTACCTCGGCTGCTATGGTGGGAAGAGAACAACCACTCCAAATATAGACCGCTTAGCAAAAGAGGGGGTCCTCTTTTTAAGGGCGATGGCGCAGGTTCCCCTTACCCTTCCCTCCCATACCTCTATCCTTACCGGAACCCTTCCCATCTACCACGGGGTGAGAGATAATGGCATCTTCCGGCTTAAAAAGAGACATACTACCATCGCTGAGATACTGAGAGCAAAGGGATATCACACTGGAGCGTTCGTCGGCGCCTTCCCCCTTGATTCTCAATTCGGGCTTGATCAGGGATTTGAGATATATGACGACTATTACAAAA
>JAGGZT010000066.1 GCA_021161905.1 Acidobacteriota bacterium
ACAAGAGATATAATATAATCACTCAAAGGGATAAAATTAAGGCTAATCCAATCTAATTAAAAGAAGTATTCAAAGTGAAAAAAGTATTGATTTTAGGAATTGGAGTAGGTATTTCAGTTATCTATTTGCTTATGCTTTCTGTTTCTCTGAAGCCTGCGCCACCTTCCGGAACTCAATATTACTGTGTGATTACCTATATTCTTCGCAACTATAGCAGAAGTATGAACACTTATGCAACCTATAACGGCGAAGAATTTGGCCCTACAAATCGTGAGTGCGGACCAAATATTCCGCCCCATTCACCTATTTGGACAAACTTTGCGGTAGATTCTAATTTGGGTAATTGCATCTCAGGACCTTATCAATTTTGGGGTTGGGTTAATCTTTGGGAGCCTGCCGAAGGATGGAATTGTTGTCATAAAAAGACGATACAGTATCAAGGACAACCTTATAACTACTTCAATAACCCTACCTCAGGACCTAACCCTTTCTCTCGTCAAGTAAGCGACAATTCTCCAGCTTATACCCGTGGTGGATATTGTACATATGCCAGTGGAGAAATCTGGGCATGGCTACATCCAAGCAGAGTTCCTCAAGGTTGCACGAATATAGTTTTTACCATCTCTGGCAACTTTATGGATATTTATGATGACGATTTCCCATTCAGATGGGAGCACATTCAAAGGCTGAACTACCCACCAATTAGTGTTACATTAACCGAGGGTCAATGGACCATTAAAAATCTCAAGGATGGCCCTTCAGCATGGTTGAATCCTGCTGAGCCTGTTGTATTGAATGCTAAGATAGGGTTGAAAGCTACTGTGGAATTGAGAATTGTCGAAGAAGGACATCCTTCGCCATAATCTAAAAACATTTTGGCGGATAAGGGATGGTTAACATGATGAAAGTAGAATCAAAATGTATGCTTGTTTTGGCTTTTGCGATTGTACTTTCCACCGCTCTCTTTTCTACGCCAGTCGGTGAGAAGAAGATAGTCTGGGGTTTTGTAAAGGATAAGGTTAGCCAGAAGTCGATAAAGGGCGCTAAAGTATCTATAATAAAGGGCAGTACCTTCGTTGAAGAAGGAAAGGAAAAACCACCAGTAACCACCGTTACCAAAGATAGCGGTGATTTTTATCTTGAGTACGATTACGATGACGCTATCTTGGTGGTTGATGCCGAAGGGTATGCTATTACGAGGAGGGCGTTAGTTTTTAATAAAGGGGAAGTTTTTAAATACAAAGAGATTGAGCTCTCTCCAGCTTCGACCGTAAGGGGTAGGATAATAGATAAAGATGCTAAAGCCCCGGTTATAAGGAGCTAAGGTTATAGTGGCGTTGATTTCCCCCTGTGAGGTGGAGTTGAAGACGATATTGACAGATATCGATGGTTTATATGAGGCAAGGAGGTTACCCGGGGGGAAGAAGTATGTGGTAGTTATGGCTCAGGGTTACAATATGGCAACCAAGGAATTTGAGTTGGAATGTGGCGAGGTTAGAACAGGGATTGATTTTGAATTGATAAAGGCGGGTAGTATTTCTGGCTATGTAGTTGATGATAATGGGGATCCGGTAAAGGGGGCTCGTGTAGAGATTGTTTATAAGGAGCCACTTCCTCCTTCTCCACTTAAATTCGATTTTTGGCACACTGGAACCATACAGACGCTGGATAAAGGATTTTTCTATGTGGGAAACATTCAGTCAAGAACGCATTTTGTACTCAAGGTGAGCCATAATGAGCATAAAACATTCGTCTCTCCACTCTTTAGTCTTAATCCTGGAGAGGAGGTAAAGGGGTTAAGGGTTGTATTGGAGGCTAAATAATGGGCTCTAGATTAAAGGGGCTGAGGCTTATCACTATCCTCCTTTCCCTTCTTTTGTTTGATGCCTTTACAGCTTTTGCAAAGGAAAAAGACCGGTTGAAACGGTTTGAGATCTCATTCTCTGGTGGTGCTTCTTATGCTACTTCCCGCACTGTATTCTTACTCGGAACCAGCTTTTCTTATTACCTTACTGATAAACTTGCTTTTTCTTTTGATCTTGGTGTAGCTTACCATATCCCTTATTTGGATTTCGCTGAGTTATTAAAAGTTCCCACGGGATATTCTGTCGCTATAACTGTTTATAGCCAATACCGGATATTTTCTTCTCTTGGCGCCGAGTACTCTTTTGATATCTCTCCAGAATTTAAGCCCTTTATTACCATTGGCGTAGGATGGTGCAGGGATTGTTTGAATTTTCACCTTGGAGCTTCCAAGTTGCAAGAAAACGGGACAGGATGGGAGGAGATTAATAGTATTCCCTTTTCACTTAATAAGGCGATAGTCTGTTCCGAAGGGGGAAACTGTAAGTATCGTAAGAGCGGATTTCCTCTTCTCCTTATCGGTGCTGGATTTAGACATCCCCTTGGAAGTAAAACTTCGTTTAAGGTAATGGCCCGAGCGTTGAATCCCGGGGGCGAATTTTCCACCTATCAACTCGTCATTAGTTGGGGTATTAGATTTTAATAAGAGGTGCTTAAATGAAAGAACAAAGCAGGTTATTAAGCAGGAGGTTGACCTCCTGCTCGTTAGGTGGTGTCTTAATAGTTTTTCTTTTTTCTTCGTCCTTGGCTTTTTCCTTTGATAAAGGAAGGAAGAACGAGGTAACCGCTTCTTTTGGACTGTTTTACGATGCGAGTTTAACCTTAAAACTTTTTACTCCCCAGGAAACGCGTCCTTCCTTCAGCGTCGGTTTTGAACGGAGGTTATCCAAACGCTATTCCATAGCGGTTTCGTTTATCTATGCTATTCCTTCGAGATGGCTTGACTATTTTGAAAATTCAATCGAAGCAAGTGAGAAGTTTTATTATGAGCTTGGGGGCTCTCGCGATTCTACTAAAATTTTGGAAGAGAGGAGCGCTTTTATTCTTGATGTTGGGTTTTATACCTACTTTAAATCCAGAAATAAGGGTGAGCTCTTTCTCTATTTTGGTAGTGGTATGATGCGGGTTATAGAACGTTACAGGTTTATCGATCACAAAGCTTCTCTCGATGAAAGGTTTTCCTTTTCAAAGCAGATTGGTACCGTTATAGATTTAGGCTTTGGCTATAAATATGAATTGGACGAGCGGTGTTCCGTGCGAGCAGAATGGCGGATGCATTCTTTTATTGCCCCTTTTGTAGGTGGTGACCCGTGGTATGATAATTTCTTTATCGGCTTAAGTTATCGGTTTTAGAAGGTTGTAAAGTATAATCTTTCTCTAAAAAGGATGAATTTATTCTGTTAACAGTGAAGAATATTCCTTAAATTTACACCTCGCCTATTGCTTCCTTTGAAATGCCGTGAGTTGAGCCAGGGGAGAAAGGATGGTAGTCTCTCTTCTAGTAAGAAGGGTTAAAAGGTGAGCAAACGGTTTACGGAGATAAAAAGGGTTCTTATTCTCATCCTTCTCCTCAACCTGGGTGTTTCTCTGGCTAAGCTCATCTACGGGTTCAGGAACGACATCTTGAGTATGGCTGCTGATGGTTTTCATTCTCTACTCGATGCCTCTTCCAATGTGATCGGGCTCATCGGGGTGACCTTGGCAGCTAAGCCTCCTGATAGCACCCATCCCTATGGACACAGGAAGTTTGAGACCTTCTCCGCTCTCGCCATTGCTTTTCTTATGGTGTTTGCCGGTTATGCAGTTTTAAGGGAGGCAGCTTCTCGATTTTTTAACCACCATCATGATCCCTCGGTTAGCTTAACAGGCTTCCTCGTTATGATAGTCACTTTAGTTATAAATTTCTTCGTCGCTCACTATGAACTTAAAAAAGGAAGAGAGTTAAAGAGTGAACTTCTAATAGCCGACTCCTATCATACCCGGAGTGATATCTATGCTTCCTTCGCGGTTATTGCCTCCCTCATTTCGGTCAAGCTTGGCTTCCCTCTGCTTGATGAGATTGTGGCTTTGTTCATCGTATTTCTCATAGGTAGAGCGGCTTTCAGCATAGTGCGAGAAGGAATTGATGTGCTATCCGATTCTTCTCGGATCGACCCCCAGGAGATTAGAAAGGTAGTGAACTCTACTCCTGGCGTTCTCTCCTGTCACCGAGTAAGAACGAGGGGGACCGCTGATTGCATTCAATTGGACCTTCACCTCGAGCTTGAAGGGGATTTAAATCTTGAAAGGGTGCATAGGATATCCCACCAAGTAGAGGAGAGGCTCCGGAGGCATTTCCCCGCTTTAAAGGATGTGGTGATACATCCCGAGCCCCCTCATGACGAGGCTGAGATCTGATCACGGATAATCGGCGATATATTTGCCGAGGGTGTAATACTTCCTATGGAAGTATACCAAGGGCTGTTTCTTCTCGTTCACCTCAACTCTCACTACCTCCCCGAAGAAGGCGGTATGATCTCCTATCGGTTCGTGGGAGATCATTCGGCACTCAAGAACAGCACGAGCCCCCACGATGATTGGTGCCTTCACCTTTATCCCATCCGCGGTTTCGAAGATATCCATCGTCATCTTATCCTGATCATGCCCGGAGATGGTTCCCGCTTTGGAGGCAAGCTTCTGTTGGTCATCAGCCAGGAGGCTGATGGTGAATTCATTTGCCTCAAGAAGAAGGTTGTGGGTAAATCGCTTGGGTGAGATGGCTACCATCACGATTGGAGGATCGAAAGAAACAGGGCTCATCCAGGCAACGGTCATTAGGTTTGAACGATCACCAGAGGTAACCCCTAATATCCCTACTGCGTCTACAAATTGTTTAAAATATTCCTTCATTTTGCCACTCCTGGTAGCTTTTTTTGTTCTTTTAGCCTATTTTACGGTAGAAGTTTGTGGCTTTGGCTCCTTCTTTAGGCTTCTTTTATTTTATCATATTTATTGGAAAAATGAAGGGATTTGTTAAAATATTTTTCCCCTTAGTTTAAAAATTATGGAGGAAACGATGAGAAAGAGGTTTGGAAGGATAGAGGTAGAGGTGATCAAAGGTGATATCACAGAGGTCAAGGCGGATGCCATCGTCAATGCGGCGAACAATCATCTGTTTATGGGTGCTGGAGTGGCAGGAGCGATCAAGAGAAAGGGGGGGAGGGTGATAGAGAAAGAGGCAGTAGCTCAGGGTCCTATCCCGATTGGGGAGGCGGTGGTGACCACGGCGGGAGACCTTCCCGCAAAGTGGGTCATCCACGCTGCGGGTATGGGGACGGATTTCAAAACCGATGCGGATAAGATATCGGCGAGTACCCGAAATAGCCTCCTTAGAGCCGAGGAGAAGAAGCTTACTTCAGTCGCCTTCCCTGCCATCGGTACTGGTGTTGGTGGCTTTCCTATGGATGAGTGCGCTCGAGTGATGCTTCGCCAGGTGTCGGAACACGGCGAGAGGGACGGTTCGGTTAAGAAGGTTATCTTCGTCCTCTATGATGAGCCGAGCTACCGCACCTTTCTCAGGGTATTTGAGGAAGAGTTCTCTGGAGAGGGCTCGTGAAGGGGATGATCTTGGCTGCGGGAAAGGGGCTTCGTCTCCGCCCGTTAACCCTGATGAAACCCAAGCCCGCCCTTCCCTTAGCCAGCATCCCTTTGATTCGCTATAGCCTTTCCTTTCTCTCCCGAAACGGGGTTTCCCAGGTGATGGTAAACCTGCATCACCTTCCGGAGGGAGTGAGGGAGGCGGTTGCTGGCGTTGATAGCCTTGAGGTTCATTTCTCTTTCGAAGATCAATTGCTGGGAACTGGGGGGGCACTCAAGAAGGTCGCCTCCTTTTTCGATGAGGGGACCTTTATCCTGATGAACGGGGATATCCTTGTCGATCTTGATATGAAGGAGGTTATTGAAGCACACAAAAAGAGAAAAGCCAAGGCGACGATGGTGCTCATTCCTCCGCCTCGGGACCATCGCTATAGCTTGGTCGAGATATCGGAAGATGGGTTTGTTCGTCGATTCCACCGGGGAGAAGGGAATAGGCGAAGGTCCTTTGTCTTTTCCGGAATCCATATCCTCGAGCCGGAGCTTCTTTCGCTTCTCCCCGATGGTCCTTCGGAGATAATTCCTTCCTTGTACCTTCCTCTCATCGAGCGAAAGGAGAGGGTTTTAGGTTATGTGTTGAACTGCTTTTGGCAGGAGATAGGAACCGCTAAACTTTTTCTCGATGCGAACCTTAAGTTGATTAGGTCGAAACTTCCTCCCTACATCAAGGAAATGGTGGATGAGGTGAACGAATTGTGGAAAGGAGGAGAACTCATTAAAGAACGAGAAGTTTATATCCCGCCCTCGGTAACGGTGGAAGGGGGAGCAGTGGTAGGGGGAGAAAGTATAATCGAGGAAGATGTTTTTCTTTCCAGGGTGGTGATAGGACGGGGAGTTCAGATAGGTGCCTCATCCTTTCTTGTTAACTCCGTTGTTTTTGATGGTTCAGTCATTCCTCCTGGGACAAAACTGAAGGATAAGGTTATCTTCCCTCCTCTTCCCCAGTCTTGCTCATACAAAGAAGTGGAGGAAGGGGAAGGTTTCTTTTCATCGCCTCTTTGATTGCGGTGTCAAGAACGGGATAAAAAAAACAAGAGGCATCAGCGATGCCCCTTGTTTAATTTTACCCAGTTTTCTACTTCTCGCCTATCATACTCTTCAGATTATCTATCTTCTGCTGTATCTGTTTTACGGTTGGTGAATTGGGGTTGAGGTCTATGTATTTCTGATAGTATTCTATAGATTTTTTAGCAGCTTCCTTGTCCTTTGATTTTGCGAACTTGTTACTATAAGCATCCCCAAGGGCGATGAAAGCGACGGAGGAATTCTTCTTGTCTGGATTGAGGGTGAGGTATTTCTCAAAATAGGTTATGGCGTTGTCCCAATCCTTAAGTTGGAAATAGGAAGAAGCAAGTTCTCTAACTGCATTAGCGTAATCCGGCTTCAGCTCCATCGCCTTCTTGAATTTTTCTGCCGCCTTATCGTAGATTTTGTTATTGTAGTAAGTAGCGCCGATATAATAGTAGAGTTGGGGATTGTTTGCTTGCATCTCTGCTGCTTTATTGAAATATTCTTCCGCCTTATCCTTGTCCCCCAGTTTTAGGGATACCTCTCCCATTATGAAGTAATCCTGATAGGTTATGTTCTTCGGCTTTAAGGAGAGAAACTTACCGTATGCCTCGTTTGATTCCTTCCACTGTTTTTTCAAATAATAACCTCTCCCGAGGAGGACATACGCCCCAGGATTGTTTGGCACCAATTGGATGTATTGGTTGAGCTTAGCGATAGCGTTATCGACATCCCTATTCCGGAATGCCTGGATCGCCTGTTCGAATAACTGCTTGGCATTGACCTTTTCCGCTTTCTTTAGAACAAAGTTTAAGGTATAGCGTCTTCGCCTTAGTTGTCCCTGGGCATCCATTCCCCCACCATAGATGCGGAGGTTCTGTGCCATTTGAGTCACATATCCTTTTTTGGAGCAAGAGATATTGTAAATCCCGGGGTCGAGGTTTAACCGGCTGTAGTTCCCCTTCTTGTCGCTTTTGGCTTGAAAGGTTACACCGTTATTTTTGTTTACGAAGGAAATTATCGCCCCAGGGATAGGTTTCCCTTTCTCATCGGTTACCTTACCGTGAATCGAAATCCCCGTTTCCTGGGTTTTTGCTGTGGTAGCGGTCCCGAGGATGAAACCGAAGAGAAAGATAAGAGTGACGCCAAAAAGTAGCTTCCTCGAAATCTTTTTACCCATAATTATACACTCCTCCATTCATAAGTTTACCTCGCCAAACACCATTATGTTACCCCTCTTTTTTGAAGAAAGCAACCACTTATTGACCAAAAAGTAAAGGTGTGCTCCCAACCGGAATAGGCTAAGATGAAAGAGAAAAAATCCCCCTCTCAGGGGAAACTCCTCTCCTCCACAGGGAATATCCTTTCCCCCCGGTTTTTTCTAATTGATTCCTACTTCTCTTTCTGGGGTGTAAGGTATTTCTCAAGTCCTTCAAGCTTCTTTTTTATCTCCGCCGCATTTATGGAGTTTTGATTGAGTTCGATATATTTCTGATAGTACTCAACTGCCTTTTCTGCTTCCATCCTGTCCTTAGATCTAAGGAACTTGTTATAATGAGCTTCCCCTAAGCCAAGCAATGCCATGGTGGAATTTGGGTGAGTTTTGAAGTATTTCTCAAAGTAAAGGATGGTGTTGTCCCAATCCCGTAACTGGAGGTAAGAGGAGGCGAGTCCCAAAAGCGCTTCAGGGTAGTTTGGTTTTATGGCAAGTGCCCTTTTGAAGCTTTCCACTGCTCTATTGTAGATCCTGCTGTTGTAGTAAGTGGCGCCGATGTAATAGCAAAATTGGGGATCGTTTGGCTTTGTTTCTACCGCTTTATTGAAGTATTCTTCCGCCCTATCTTTATACCCCAATTTAAGGGACACCTCTCCCATCACGAAGTAATCCTAGTAGGTTACATTTTTTGGTTTTAGGAAGAAGTATCTCTCATACGCTTTATTAGCTTTATCCCATTGTTTTTTTAATGTAGTACCCTCTCCCGAGGAGGAGATAAGCGCCTGGGTTATTCGGCACCAGTTGTTTGTATTGATTGAGTTTGGTAATAGCATCGTTAATATCGCCGTTTCGAAAACTCTGTACCGCCTTTTCGAGCAACCTGCTGGGCTCAACTCCTTCCGCTTTTCTCAAAGTGAAATTTACCTGGTAATTTCTTCTCCTTATCTCGGTATAACTCTTAAACCCTCCTTGTGGGGCATCATAGATCGAGCCATCACAGGCATGACGAGAATTGTCGATGAGCTTTACCCCTTGTTCGGCAAGTGGTGTGAAGTTCTCTCTTATCTCGGTGATATATCCCCTTTTGGAACAATATATATCATAAACGCCGGGTTCAAGGTTCATCAGATGGTATCTTCCCTTTGGATATTTTTTCTTTAACTCTCTCCACTTCCTATACCCTCCTTAGGCTTAGAAGGTTCCTTTGATTTGTATTTTATCTCTTATTAGTGAATAGTTAACCCCTTCTTCCCCTTAAGTGAACCGTAAAGAAGGGGGATATTTTGGGTTGACAGGGGGAGCTAACTCTGATATATTATTGCGTTTGTTAAATTGAAATTGATGAAAAGGTTCATTGAGGAGAGAGATGTTTCTTCGCCCTAAGGAACGAGGAAGACCAATGTTGATACCGTCTTCCTCCTCGTTTCTCGAGTAGGATGTAAGGCCCAAGGAATTTTTCTCCTTGGGTTTTATTATGTTTATAAGAAGCCTTACAGAGAAAGCTGGCTCTTATAGGTTAGGTTGAAGGGGGGTAGAAAGAGTAATTAGACAAAACAAAGCGACAATAGTTGACAACCTAAACGGAGAGGAGAAATGGAGAAGGTTATCGCGAAAAAAGATTGGCTTTCTTTCCTCGCCCACATAGGGAAGAAGCGGACATTGATCGGTCCGGTTAGTAAGGGAAACGATTTCGTCTTCGCCAAGGTCGATGATCCGGCGAAGATCACCCTTCCCTATGTTCCCACCACACTTCCTCCGCAGAAGGCCCTTGTTCCGCAGAAAGAGGCTTTGCTCAAATTCGAGTTGGGGAAGGAGCATAAGGTATTTGCTGAGGTAGAGGCAGAGCCACAGGTTCTGGTGGGGGTTCATCCTTGCGATATAAACGCTCTTTGGGTTATCGACCAGGCGTTCACCAAGGAGTATGTGGATTACAACTACCTCAAGCGGAAGGAGCTGACCACGATAATCGGGCTCAACTGCAACGAACCTTGTGATGATAAGAGCTTCTGCTACGATATGGGGAGTCTCAAGGCGGAGGAAAATTACGACATAATGCTTACCGACATTGGAGATAGCTATTTTATGGAGGTAGCTACTCCTAAGGGTGAGGAGCTTATTTCTGGCTTTTCCGGTGTAAAAGATCCAACCACTGCCGAGAAGGAGAGGCTTTCTGAAGTAGAGGAGGAAAAGAAGAAGAAGTTTAACTATCGGCTCAAGGTGAAGCGGGAAGAGATCCCCAGGCTCCTCGAACGTTCTTATTACAGCCTGATTTGGGACGCGCTCGGTGATAGATGCCTCGGCTGTGGTACTTGTACCCTTGTTTGCCCCACCTGTTATTGCTTCAACATCGAGGATAAGCTCGACATCACCTTGAAGACTGGCGAGAGGATAAGGGTTTGGGATTCCTGTCAGCTTGAGAGCTTTGCCAAGGTGGCTACTGGGGAAAACTTCCGGGAGAGCCGAGCAGCGAGACAGCGCCATCGCGTTTTCCGAAAGGGGAAGTATTTAGTAGAGAGATTCGGCAAATTTGGTTGCGTCGGCTGTGGGCGCTGCGTTCGTCAGTGTGTGGTAAACATCGATATCCGGGACATATTCAACCAACTGAAAGGAGTCAAATAATGGAGGCAAGGGATATCGCCACCAGATCCCTGTATATTCCCCAACCGGCGGAGATAATAAACACTAAAGAGCTTACCGAGTTCGAGAAGCTCTTTGAGATAAGGTTTATCGATGGTCATGAACTTGGCCACAAACCGGGACAATTTGTTCAAGTTTCCATCCTTGGGATAGGGGAGGCGCCGATCTCGATTACCTCCTCCCCTACCAAGAAAGGGAGCTTTGAGCTTTGTGTCCGCCGGGTGGGAAATGTAACCTCTGCACTTCATCGTCTTGATAAGGGGAATATCATTGGGATTCGGGGACCGTTCGGCAATGGGGTGGATGTGGACAAGTTCAAAGGCAAAGAGGTTCTTATAGTGGCTGGTGGTCTCGGGTTGGCACCGGTTCGTTCCTTCATCAATTACATTCTCGACAGAAGGGAGGAGTTCGGTCCCGTTCATATCCTCTACGGCACCAAGAGGCCTAAGGAGATCCTCTTTCGGGATGAGGTTGAAGCCTGGGAGAAAAGAGACGATATCGATTTCAAGATCACCGTCGACTGTGGCGATGAGACTTGGCGCGGTTGTGTCGGAGTGGTGACGGTTCTCTTTAATGACCTTAAGATAGATCCCGAGAACTGTATGGCTATCACCTGTGGTCCTCCGGTTATGTACAAGTTCGTGGTGAAAGAGATGCTCAAAGAGGGGATCCCCAAGGAACAGATATATCTCTCCCTTGAGAGGAGGATGAAGTGTGGTATGGGTGTTTGTGGTCATTGTCAGATCAACAACCGCTATGTCTGTATTGAGGGACCGGTCTTTAATTACGCTGAAATTCAAGGCTTGGAGGAAGCACTATGAAACCGAAGGTTGCCTTTTTCAGCTTCACCAGCTGCGAGGGCTGTCAGCTTCAGGTGTTGAACCTTGAGGATGAGATATTGGACCTGGTAGGTCAGGTTGAAATAACCCAATTCCGGGAGGCGATGGACAAGATATCGGACGAGTACGATATCGCCTTCGTCGAGGGGTCCGTCTCTCAGGAATCGGAGATAGAGCGGCTCAAGAAAATAAGGGAGAAGGCGAAATATGTGGTTGCCTTGGGAGCCTGTGCTGTTCTTGGCTGTGTCAATGCCCTCCGCAACCGGCTGAGCCGTGATGAGGCTCACAAGCTGGTTTACAACAAAGAGGCTAAAGGAGACCCGGAATTTCCGGTAAGGCCCATAGATGAAGTGGTTAAGGTAGATTACAGAGTCTATGGTTGCCCTATCGATAAGGGGGAGTTTCTTGAGGTGATTGCTTCTCTTCTTATAGGGAAGAAGCCGAACATACCCGATTATCCCGTCTGTGTGGAATGCAAGCTGAAGGAGAATGAATGTCTCATTTTGAATGGGAAGTGGTGTCTTGGTCCTATCACCAGAGCGGGTTGCGGAGCCATCTGCCCGAGCAACGGCAATAGCTGTGAGGGTTGCCGTGGTTTCCTTCCCGAAGCCAACATCGCTTCACTCGTTGAGGAGCTTACTGAGCGCGGATTCTCGCCGGAAGAGATAAGGGCAAAAATGGAGTTATTCAACTATTTTCAATTAGAGGCGAAAAATGGCAGAAAATATTAATATAAATGTCCATCATATCACCAGGGTTGAAGGGCACGGAAACATCGTGGTAAATGTCCGCGAGGGTAAGATCGAGGAATTGAAGTTGGAGATAACGGAATCTCCGCGGTTCTTCGAGGCTTTCCTTCGTGGGCGGCATATAAGCGAGGCTCCCCATATTACCTCCCGTATTTGCGGTATCTGTGGGGTAGGGCATACCCTCGCTTCAATTGAGGCAGCGGAAGCAGCGGTTGGAATCACCCCGAGTGAGCAGACAGTCCTTTTGAGAAAGCTTTTGAACCATGGGGAGACCATCCAGAGCCATGTCCTTCACTTCTACTTCCTCGCTGCACCAGACCTCTTTAAGGCAGGGAGTGTCTTTCCTCTCGCTTCCTCTCACCCCGATGTGGTACATCGTGCCCTGAGAATGAAGAAGCTGGCGAATGATCTTTGTATCGTGACTGGAGGGAGACAGGTCCATCCCATCTCAGCGGTAATTGGTGGGTTTACTCGTATCCCTACCGAGGCTGAGCTTAAGGATATGAGGGAGCGGTTGGTGGAGGCTCGGGCTGATGTCGATGCCACGGTAGACCTCTTTGCTGCCAATCCCTTCCCCGAATTCGAGCGGGAGACGGAATTCCTTGCCCTTCGTTCCGATGACGAGTACGCCTTCCTCTACGGGAAGATCGTCTCCACCGATGGGGTTGAGGTGGATGTGCCCGAATATAAGAAGGCGGTCAAGGAAAAGGTGGTTGATCACTCTACCGCGAAGCATGCTTCCTCGAGTCGGGATTCCTATATGGTGGGAGCACTTGCTCGGGTGAGCAACAATTACGACAAGCTTCATCCGCGGGCGAAAGAGGCGGCGGAGAAGCTGGGGTTGAAACTTCCTTGCTACAATCCGTTTATGAATAACGCAGCGCAGGTGGTAGAGGTGGCTCACTGCGTGGAGGATTCGATAAGGATAATCGATGAACTTCTCTCCCGCGGGCTTAAGGATGAAAAGCCAATCCCGATAGAGGAGGGGAAGCCGGGGCAGGGTGTAGGTGCGGTTGAAGTACCTCGGGGTACCCTTTATCACGATTACACGGTGGATGAGAAGGGGTATCTCACCGACATCAACTGCATCATCCCCACCGCTCAGAACCTGGCGAACATCGAGGCTGATATGTACAAGATGGTTCCTGAGGTGCTTGATAAATCGGAAGAGGAGATCACCTTCCTTCTCGAGATGCTCGTTCGCGCTTACGATCCCTGCATCTCCTGCTCCGCCCATATCCTCACGGTGAAGTTCGTAAAGTAGTTCGATTGATGGATGAGGAAAAGACGGTAGTCGTCGGAGTAGGAAACCTTTTATGGCGTGACGAAGGTGTTGGGGTTTATATCCTTTCGGAGCTTGAGAGAAGGTATGAATTTCCTCCTCAAGTAGAGCTGGTTGATGGTGGTACTGGGGGCTTGGTTTGGCTCCCCTTTGTTCTCGAAGCAGAGCGGTTGATCATAATTGATTGTGCCGATTTCGGGGGTACCCCGGGGGAGATGAGGAGGTTTTCCTTCGAGGATATCTCCCCCGGGGTTTCCTTCTCCTCAACCCATGGGATGAAGGTACCCGAGGTTCTGGAGGTTGCCCGCTCCCTTGGTTCTTTGCCCAAAACGATCATCTTCGGCATTCAGCCTAAGGATTGGCAGGAAGCGGGAGATGAGCTTTCTCCTGAGCTCTCAGAGCGTATCCCCCATTATGTAAGCTCTGTTATAGCTGAGCTTCGCTCGTATGGGATAGAGGCTAAGGAGAAGGGTGAAAAGGGTTAGACGATGGAAAAGGAGATAAGGATAGAGCGGAAGGTTTTCTCAAAGAACGAGGAGATAGCTGAGGAAAACCGCCGTTTATTTAAGAAGCACGGGCTTCTCGTTATCAATATGGTAAGCTCACCTGGCTCAGGAAAGACGAGCCTGATCGAGCAGATACTTTCCCGCCTTAAGGATCGGGTGAAGGTTGGGGTTATCGCTGGCGATGTCCACACCGATCGGGATGCGAAAAGGGCAGCCGCTTTCGGTGTTCCGGTGACGAAGATAGAGACCGGCGGTTCCTGCCATCTGGACGCGAAGAGGGTGAAGGAGGCTCTTTCCGATATCGATCTTGCTCAAATCGAACTCCTTATCATTGAGAATGTGGGGAACCTCGTTTGCCCCGCGGGCTACGACCTTGGTGAGGACTTCAAGCTGGTGGTGATGAGCGTTACCGAGGGGGATGATAAACCGCTCAAGTACCCCGCTATGTTTCGTGCTTCCAAGGTATTGGTCATCAACAAGGTTGATCTTCTCCCTCACACCAATTTCGATATCGAACTCGCCAGGAAATACGCTTTGGGGATAAATCCAGAACTCGCGATATTCGAGACCTCCTGCACTAATGGCGATGGAATAGAGGAGTTTATTACCTTTCTTTCGGAGAAGGTGAAAGAGCTTCCTCAATGAGGAAAAGAGCGAGGATAGAGCTTTCCGGCGTCGTTCAAGGGGTGGGTTTTCGTCCTTTCATCTACCGCTTGGCGAAGGAATACTCCCTTGACGGTTTTGTAGCCAATACCACTCGTGGTGTGGAGATAGAGGTGGAAGGGGAGGAAGGCTTGCTCTCTCTTTTTATAAATGATATAAAGACTAAAAAGCCACCCCTTGCTTCCATCGAGCGGATGGAGATAACCTTCCTTCCACCAAATTCTTATCGCAGGTTTGAAATAAAGGAAAGTAGAAGGGAAGAGGAGCGGACTATCCTCCTTCCACCCGATATCGCTATCTGTGATGACTGCCTTCGGGAGCTCTTTTCTCCGGAGGATAGGCGTTACCGTTATCCCTTCATAAACTGCACCAATTGCGGTCCGCGATATACCATCGTTAAAGACCTCCCCTACGATCGAGAGCGGACGGTGATGTCCTGCTTCAAGATGTGCCCGGACTGCTCCTCGGAGTATCATAATCCCGAGGATAGGAGGTTTCATGCCCAACCCAATGCCTGTGAGAGATGTGGTCCCAAGGTCTTTTTGGTGGATAGAGACGGTGATGAGCTTCCTGGAGATCCCATCGCTCTTACATCCTCCCTCCTCAAGCAGGGGGCGATCTTGGCGATAAAAGGGCTCGGAGGGTTTCATTTAGCGGTCGATGCGGTAAATGATGAGGCGGTTCTTAAGCTCAGAGATAGGAAAAAACGTCCGGCAAAACCATTTGCGGTTATGTCCTTCGGGCTTCCCGAGGTAAAGCGTTACGCCTTGGTCTCCACGAAGGAAGAAGCCCTCCTTACTTCGCCTGAGAGACCTATTGTCCTTCTCAGGAAGAGGAAGGAGAGGGTGCTTTCGGAGCTGGTGGCACCTGATACCGCCCTGATTGGGGCGATGCTTCCCTATACCCCACTTCATTATCTTATCCTTTCTTACGGTTTTATCGCTTTGGTGATGACCTCGGGGAATATCTCCGAGGAACCGATTGTGAAGGACAATGAGGAAGCACTCTCTCGCCTCGGTGATATTGCCGATTATTTCCTCCTTCACGATCGAGATATTGCCCGCCGGGCTGACGACTCCGTGGTTCGAGTAATGGATGACGCTCCAATTATTATCCGTCGTTCCCGGGGTTATGTTCCGAAACCGATCGAACTCCCTGTCGCTAACGGAAACATATTGGCTGTCGGGGGAGAGATGAAAAATACCATATGTCTTACCCGAGGGAACATCGCCTTCTTGAGCCAGCATATAGGGGAGCTTGAAAGCCCGAGGACGATCGACTTTTTCACCGCTGCCGTCAAAGACTTAGAGCGACTTTTTGGGATAGAGCCGGAAGCGGTTGCTTATGATCTCCATCCGGGATACCGATCGACCGAGTTCGCCCTGAACCTCGATGGGCTTGAGAAAATCGGGGTACAGCATCATCACGCTCACATCGCCTCGGTAATGGCGGAGCATCGGATAGAGGACCCGGTCCTCGGCTTGGCTTTGGATGGCACGGGCTACGGCAGTGATGGAAGGATTTGGGGCGGTGAACTTCTCCTCGTTGACTATGACAACTTCAGGAGGTTGGGGCACTTTCGTTATTTTCCCCTGCCAGGCGGAGAAAGGGCGATAAAGGAGCCTTACCGCACTGGATTGAGCCTTCTTTACGCCGTTTTCGGGAGAGACCTCTCCTCTCTTCCCCTGAAGATAATCCGGGAAAGAGAGGGGAATGAACTGGACCTCATCATCGAGATGATGGAAAAAGGGGTGAATGCTCCCCTGACCTCGAGTTGTGGCAGGCTTTTTGATGGAGTGGTAGCTATCATTGGTCTTAAGGATAGGGTAAGCTATGAAGCGCAGGCGGCGGTTCGTCTGGAGATGATAACAAGTCTGGAGGAGGGGGAAGGTTATCCTTTTGAGATAGCTGAAGAAGGAGATGAGCTCATCTTCGAGATCAATCCGATAATTGAGGGGGTGGCTTCCGATGCTATTTCCGGGGTTTCTCCCGCGAGGATCGGGGGAAGGTTCCATAAGACGCTGATTTCGCTTTTTACTAAAGCACTCTCCTTGGCGCGGGACAAAACGGGGGTGAATCGGGTGGCGCTTTCCGGTGGCGTGTTTCAAAATGGGATAATTACCCGCGAGCTTCACCGAGCTCTCTCCGGGTTGGGATTTGAGGTGTATCTCAATCGATTGGTGCCGCCGAATGACGGCGGTATCTCCTTAGGTCAGGCGGTGGTAGCCGCTGCAAGGAGGAAGCGATGTGTTTAGGGATACCGATGTTGGTGGTTGAGCGAGAGGGAGATTTCGGCACTTGTGAGGTATCCAAGGTAAAAAGGAAGGTTAACTTTGCCCTTCTCCCTGAGGCAGTAGCAGGTGATTGGGTCATTGTCCACGCTGGCTTCGCCATCGAAAGGGTGAACGAGAAGGAAGCAGAGGAGACGCTTAAGCTTCTTTCAGAGCTTGGACGATGAAGTTCATCGATGAATTCCGGGATAAGTCTCTTTCCTTGAAACTCGCTTCCGAGATAGAACGATTGATGGAGGGTGTTTCCCCCCTCTCCTTTATGGAGGTCTGTGGCACTCACACGATGGCGATATTCCGAAACGGGATAAAAGCACTCCTTCCGGAGGCTATCAAGCTCGTCTCTGGTCCTGGGTGTCCTGTCTGTGTCACTCCTACCTCCTATATCGATTACGCCATCGCCTTATCCCGGCTTCCTCAAGTAGTCATCACCACCTTTGGGGATATGGTGCGGGTACCCGGAAGCGATAGAAGCCTCGATGAGGAAAAGGGGGAGGGGGCTCAGGTTAAGGTGGTCTATTCACCGCTCGATGCGGTGGAATTCGCCGAGAAGAATGAGGGGAAGGAGGTTGTTTTTCTTGGGGTAGGGTTTGAGACCACTGCTCCTACCGTCGCTGCCTCCATTATCGAGGCGAAAAGAAGGGGACTTCCCAATTTCAGCGTTCTTTCAGCACATAAGCTGATGCCGCCAGCTATGAGAGCACTCGTTGCCTCAGGGGAGATCGGACTCGATGGCTTCATCCTCCCCGCCCATGTCACCACCATTATCGGCCTTCGTCCTTACCGCTTCCTTGCTGATGAATTCGGGCTTTCGGCAGTGGTTGCCGGATTTGAACCGATAGACATCCTTGAAGGTATATTGATGCTCGTAAGACAGAGAATAGAGGGGAGAGCGGATATAGAGAACCAGTATCGCCGGGTGGTTCGACCGGAGGGAAACAAGAGGGCGCAGGAGTTGATCGCCGAGGTATTTACGCCCACCGATGCGGAATGGCGAGGCCTTGGGGTTGTTCCCCAAAGTGGGCTTAAGATCAAGGAAAAATACGCCCAATTCGACGCTGAGAGGCGTTTTAAAATAGAACTTCCTCCGGTTAAAGATAACCCTGCCTGCCGTTGTGGGGAGGTGATAAAGGGGTTGATTCCTCCCCTCGATTGCCCCCTTTATCAGAAGGTTTGTACCCCGGAGCATCCAATAGGTCCTTGTATGGTCTCATCCGAAGGAACCTGTGCTGCCTACTATAAGTATGGAGGCTTTGAGTGAAACGGGATAGGGTCGTTCTGGGACACGGAAGCGGGGGAAAGCTGACCTCGGAGTTGATAAGGGAGATATTTCTCCCTCGATTTAGAAATCCCATCCTTTCCTCTCTCTCCGATTCCGCCGTCTTCTCTCATAAAGACATCCGCTTTGCCTTCACCACCGATTCTTATGTCGTCGATCCCATATTCTTCCCCGGAGGAGATATCGGACGGCTGGCTATCTACGGTACGGTCAATGACCTGGCGATGAGTGGGGCTCAGCCGGTTTTCCTTTCCGCTGGTTTCATCCTCGAGGAGGGTTTTCTCATCAGCGATCTTGAGCGGATAGCTGATTCTATGGCGGAGGCAGCTTCTGAATGCGGAATTTCTTTGATCGCTGGTGATACCAAGGTGGTGCCCAAAGGAAAGGGCGATAAGGTCTTCATCAACACCTCTGGAATAGGGATTGTCCCCCAAGGGGTGGATATCTCCCCAACCAAGGTTAAGCCGGGGGATGTGATTATTATAAACGGAGGGATAGGGGAACACGGCATCGCGGTTATCGCAGCGAGGGAAGAACTTTCCCTTTCTTCCGAGATAGAAAGTGATCTTGCTCCCCTTCATCGCCTCGTCTCCCGGATGCTTTCGGAAACGAAGAGGATAAACGCCCTCCGCGACCTTACCCGAGGGGGGCTCGGAACTGCTTTAGCGGAGATCGCTCGTCAGGCGAAAGTGGGAATGGTCGTTGAGGAGGAGAAAATCCCGGTAAGAGATGAGGTCAAGGGCGCTTGCGAGCTTCTTGGTTTCGATCCCCTTTATGTGGCGAACGAAGGGAAATTGATAGCCTTCTGCCCTGAGGAAGAAGCGGAAGGATTGATCACTGCAATGAGGAAAGACCCAAAAGGAAGGGATGCAGTAATAATAGGGAAGGTCGTTTCGGAACATCCGGGAAGGGTGATATTGAGGACGAGGGTTGGTGGGGAACGTCTGGTTGATCTTCTTCCCGGAGAGCAACTCCCCCGGATCTGTTAGCTTTCTTTCGTCCCCTTTATCAACTCTTCGGCGTGTTTTCTTGTGGTTTCGGTTATCCTTTCCCCTCCGAGCATACGGGCTATCTCGCCCACCCTTTCTTCTGGAGAAAGCGGTTTGATCCAGGTCTTTGTTCTACCCCCCTCCACCGATTTTTCCACCAAGAAGTGGGCATCAGCAAAGGCGGCGATCTGAGGAAGGTGGGTGATGCAGATTATCTGATGCGCCCGAGCAAGCCTTTTTAACTTTCTTCCTACTACCTCAGCCACTCTTCCGCCGATACCAATGTCTATTTCGTCGAATATCAGGGTCTTATAGGTCTCCTCTGCTGAGGCTGCCGATTTGATGGCAAGCATAAGTCGGGAAAGCTCACCGCCCGATGCTATCCTGGCAAGCGGTTTTAGCTCCTCCCCCGGGTTAGGGGAGATGAGGAACTCCACCTCATCGATCCCCCTGATGGGAGGAGCAAACTCCTCTGTCTCCGGCGAGAAGTAAGGGGGGGAGATGCTCTTTCTCTTTGCCCTGAACTCTGCCTTCTCCATTGCTAAGAGGGAGAGCTCCTCCATCACCCTTTTTTCGAGCTCGAGAGCATCTTTTCCCCTCTTTTCGGAAAGCCTTTTCGCGAGTTCAAGGTATTCGGAGTATTTCTTTTCTATCTCCGCGATGAGTTCCTTTTTCCGTTCCTCGTTCATCGTTATCTTCTCGAGGTCCCTCTTCGCCTTTTCCTTGAAGGCGAGCACCTCCTCGATGGTATTCCCGTACTTCCTCTTCAGTCGGTTTATATCGAGGAGCCTTTCCTCGATCTCGGATAACCTCTCCTCGTCGAAGGTTATCCGAGAAAGATAACTGGCGAGCTCGGAGGAGAGGTCTTCGATCTTATACCGGGCATCCTCCACTTCCTTTGCGTGTTGTCTCAGGCTTTCATCGATTCCCGCGAGTTCGTCTATATTTCGCTCAAGCTGACTCAGGAGGCTTATTAAGTTCGGTTCGCTCTCGGAAAGGATACCAAGGGAGGAGGCGGTCAGCTGATGTAGTCGTTCTGCATTCTGAAGAAGTTTGCGTTCGGCGGAGAGCTCTTCTTCCTCTCCCGGTTTCAGGTGAGCCTCCTCTATCTCCCTTACCTGGAAAGAAAGGAGGTCGATCTTCTGCATTTTTTCCCGCTCATCCATCCTTAGCGAACGGAGCTCTTCAAAAAGTTCCCTTAGCTCCCTTGCCAAGGATGAGACCTTTTCCCTCAAGGAGTGGTTTCTCCCGAAGTAATCGAGAAGTTCCAAATGGTTGTTCGGATAGAGGAGCTCCTGATGCTGGTGCTGTCCGTGGATATCGATCAGTTTTTCTCCGAGCGCCTTCAGGCTCCTTATTGGGACGAGCACCCCGTTTATGAAGGCTCGGCTCTTTCCTTCACCAACCACCCGCCTTATTATCAGCTCCCCTTCGTAGTCGATATCCAGCTCCTTCAGCCTTTCCTCAATGAAGCCGTCCTCCCCGGGTTCGAATATCCCCTCAACCGATGCTTCTTTCTCACCGCTTCTTATCAATTCGGGGGAGGATTTCTCCCCCAAAAGGAGGTTTACCCCATCGATGATGATCGATTTACCTGCTCCTGTCTCGCCGGTAAGCAGGTTTAACCCCGGGGAAAACTCTACCTCCAGCTCCTCTATGATAGCTAAGTTTTTTATTTTTAGATACTTAAGCATCGAAGCCACCCTTTAATCCAGAGCCGGTAATAGCGATCACTACCCTCCCCGATGGAAGAAGCCCCAGCTCCTTGAAGCGCCAATACCCAGCAAGGGAAACGCAAGAAGTAGGCTCAACAGCTATCCCCAGGGAGAAGAGTTCCTCCTCTGCCTTCTTTATTTCGTCGTCGCTAACCGTTATCACCTCGCCCTTGCTTTGTTTAATCGCTTCAATGATTTCGGCCAAACGTACGGGTTCCTTTATCATTATTCCCTCGGCGAGCCCCTTTTCATTGCCTGGGAGGATGGGTTTTCCCTTTAATTTCTCGTATATCGGAGCACAGGCGGTAGATTGCACGGCAAATAGCCGGGGTAATTTATCGATGATGCCCGATGAGAGGAGTTCCGAGAACCCAATATAGGCGCCCAAAAGGAGGGTGCCATTTCCTACCGGGATTACGATGCCGGCTGGTACCCCCTTCAGCTGTTCCCAGATTTCGTAGGCAAATGTCTTCGTCCCCTGGAAGAAATAGGGGTTATAATAATGGCTTGCGTAGTAGCTTTTTCCCGCCTCGGTGAAGGCTGCCTTCGCCGCCTCAGCCCTCCCGCCGGGGACAAGGATGAGCTCTGCCCCAAATTTCCTTATGAGCTTTAATTTCCCTTTCGAGGTGGATTCTGGAACGAATATCCGCGCTCTGATCCCCGCTCTGGCAGAATAAGCGGCGATGGCAGAGCCAGCATTTCCCGATGAATCCTCAACGAGTTCCGATACCCCAAGCTCCCGCGCCCTGGTTATCAATACCGCTGCCCCCCTATCCTTGAACGAACCGGTGGGGGAAAGCGATTCGAGCTTTAAGAAAACCTCTTTCTCGCCATCGGCGGTGTAGGGGATAAGCGGGGTCATTCCCTCTCCAAGACTTATCATCTCATCCCCCGTAAGGGGGAGAAAATGGCGATAGCGGAAGATGGAAAGATCGTCCTCAACTATCCTCCCCGGGCTAAATTTCCCCTCCATAGCCAAGGAAAGAAGTCCACCACAGGAGCAAAGAAAACCAGTGAAGTTTTGGGGAAGCTCTCTCCCACAGTGATTGCAGGTTAGCTTGAACATTTAGTATCCTCAGGTTTAAGAAGGACCGGGGAAAATTATAGCATAAAGTTAGCCAGCCGAGGAAGCAACACCCCTTTATTTTTTGAGGTGGTATGGTCTATCATCTTGGTAGAAGCGAATGGAGGAAAAGGTGGAAGAGCTAAATATCGATTTTTCCACCCCACTTTTGGTCCTGGGTGGTGCGGGGACCGGTAAGAGCCATCTCTTCTTAAATACGATTGAACGGCTCATCTTCAAGGAGAAGGTTCCTCCTGAAAGGATACTCGCCCTTACCTTTTCTTCAAATACTGCCTCGCGATTGAGGAGAAAGATAGAAGAAAGGATCACCCCCGGCTACCGGGAGCTCAATATAACCACCTTTACCTCGCTTGCTGCTCGTATCCTGCGGGAGAACTGGGAGAGGGGAGGGGTCCCCTTCGATTTCGAGGTGCTCTCCGGCTTCAGGGAGAGGGTGTTGATGCGGGAACTCCTTTCCCGAGAGCGGAATAATCTTCGATCTCCCCTCTTTAAAAAAGGGGCAGATCTTCCCGGTTTTGCTGAAGAGATTCTCAACCTCTTCGGTTTTTTGTGGAGCAGCTTGGCGGGAGGAAGGGAGCTTAAAAATGCGATTAATTCTATTCCTCGTTCTGATCTCAAAGAAAGGCTATCCGATATCCTTTTTCTCCTTTGCCGATTCGAGGAGGAACTTGCGAAGGTAAAAGGTCTCACCTATCGTCAGCTGGTATTTAAGGCAGTGGAGCTTCTTTGCCGGGATGAGGAGGTTCGACGCCATTATCAGGAGAAATTTCACTTCCTACTGGTTGACGAGTTTCAGGATACCGACCGAGCCCAGCTCGAACTCCTCTTTCTCCTTGCCGGTGAGCATAGGAGGATCGTCGCCTTTGGCGATCCCGATGGCATCATCTTCCGTTTTCGGGGCAGTGACCCGAGGAATATTGCCTCGAGGTTTGAGGAGAAATTCCCTGGAGCAAAGAGACTGGTTCTTACAAAGAACTATCGTCTGTTCCCCAAGTTGACCGAGCTGATAGGGAGGCTTGGTTTTACCTCTCCGGAGGCGGTGGCTTCGGAAGGAAGGGTTGCTGTCTCCATAGAACCCACCCGGGTGGATGAGGCTTTCTTCGTCGCTCGGGCGATAAAGAAGCTAACCCTCGAGGGAAAGCTTTGGGGAGAAGGTGATGGGGAACGGTTCAATTATCAGGATGTCGCTATCCTCCTTAGAGACCTGAAGGATGATCTTGCTCCCTTTGAGGAGGCGCTATCCTATTTCGACATCCCCTATCAGGTGGTGGGCTATTCCGATTTTTTCCTTTCCCCGGAGGTTAGGTTCGTTATCTCTTACCTCAAAGCCCTTGCTGGGGATGAAGGAGAATTCCGGAAGGTTCTCGCTTCCCCGGTCTATTCGCTTGACAGGCTTTTTTTGATCAGCCTCATAGAGGAAGGGGAAGGGAAGGGATATTCCCTTTTCCCCTTGATGGAGCTTCTCCTTAAAAGGTTGAGCCTCGATTATCCTGAAGATTTCCCTGGCTGGGGGGAGGCAAATATCCCCCGTTTTCGCCCCAAGCTAATGGCGGAGATGGCGGATGATAGGGTGTTTGGGTTCTTTTCCCGCCTTTTTCCCATCCTTTCCCAGTTTTTCTCCTTGAGGAAGGAGATAGATCAATCTTCGCTTCCCCTCATCTTGAGGAAGATTATAAGAGGAAGTGGCATCGTTCGCTTTGTAAGAGAGAAGGGAAGAGAGGAAGAGGCGCTCATCCATCTCGGTTCGCTTCTCTCATTGGTCGATGAGTATGGCTTCCTTTTCTCAGCGATCCATCATCACCCTCCGGATTTTTCCCTGTTCGTTTCTCAGCTTCCGGAGCTCCTCACCGTTTATGGAGAGGGGATCATCGAGGAAGAAGAGGAGGAGGCTCCCAAGGTCAAGATTATGAGCATTCATCAAGCAAAGGGACGAGAATTTGAAGTGGTCTTTATCCCCCGACTGACTGAGGGAAACTTCCCCAAGAAAGGAGGAGGAAGGACCATTTTTACTCGGGAGGAACTTCTCAGGCTCGTGGCATCAATTCCTGAGTTTTATCATCCTTTGTTAGCCTCACGGACCGAGGAGATCGCTGATGAGAAAAGGCTTTTCCTGGTAGCCGTCACCCGGGCAAAAAAGAGACTCTTTCTGAGCTATCCCCAAACAGTAGAGCGAGCACCTGCTCGTCCCTCTCGTTTCTTGCGGGCAGTGGTGAGTGAAGGTATAGAAGAAGAGGCGGTGAGGAGATTTGGTATGTCGTTCTTCAACGGGATAAGTGCTCGGAGTTTGGTAGAGACTGGAGCTCCGGAGGATATTCTTTCCCATCCTGACCTTGAGGGTTTTCTCAAATTGAGGAAGCTTTCCTCCTCGCCAAGATTGCTTTTAAAGCTCGAAGAGTTGAGGAAGAGGTTTCCCGGAAAGTATATTCCTGATAGCAACTATTTTGAGGAAGGAGAAGTTCTTTTAGGAAGAAAGCGGAAGAGGGAACTTCTCCTTGAACCTTCCGAGATCGTTTTCACCCCAAGGCTTATCTCCGACTTCGTCGTTTGTCCGAGGAGGGCTTTTTTCTCTTCTATCTTGAACCTCCATACTCCGAGAAGAGCGAAGTTTAATTGGCGCAGGTTAATAAGGGAAGCGCTCCTCATTATAAATCAGCCACACCGACGAAGGATTTATCTCTCGGAGAAGAGCAGGGATAAAGCGCTGGATGAGCTTTTTCCCGGCTTGTTCAACGAATCACTCCCTCTCATCCGTAGTGGGGAGAAGTGGCGCTTCATTTGGGGGAGTAAGGAGGTTGAAAGGGCGGTTAAGGCATATGTCAGCGAGATCCTGCCCGCCGATAGAGATTATCAGGTGATCGCTTCTGGCGAGGAGATTTCTTTCTCCTTTTTTGATTTTTCTTTCCGCATTGGGCTCGATCTTTTGAAGATTCACCCCGAGAAAGCGCCGATCCTGGAGGTGTTTGAATTTGGGAAGGATAAGAAGACGAAGACTACAGTGGCGATAAACAAGGTATGGGATATGACCCAGCCGAGGAGGGAGTTAGATCTATCACCCCTTCTTTTCTACCTTGCTGCCAAATCCCGGCTAAAGGAAGAGGGAATAGAGGAGGAGCCGGCCATTTTATACCGCTTTCTAAGGGGGAAGGGGGAAGAAGAATATTCCTTTCCTCAAGCTATTATAGCTCCTGATCCTTTAACAGAGAGGGAGAAAGAGGAGTGGACAAAAGGAGGAGATTTCCATTTTATAACGCCCAGCGATTGGGTGATGGCAGAAGAAGCTCTTCGCGAGATCTGCGAGCGGGTAGTTAGAGGTGATTTTCCTCCTGAGCCGGTTGAAGGTTCATCCCATTCCTGCTTGGGTTATTTCGGTTGTCCCTATGAGAAGATGTGTTGGGAATGAATTGTGGGGATTAAGGGGTTAAAGATGGAAATAGAAGGTCCGGATGAGAGCCAAAAGGAGGCTATCTTCGCCTCTCCGTCCCTGGCGCTCAAGATAGTAGCAGGTCCGGGCACGGGTAAGACCTTTACTTTGGTCGAGCGCTTTCTCGCCCTTACCAAATATTTTCCTCCAGAGAGGATCCTCGTCCTCACCTTCACCAACAAGGCGGCAGAGGAGATGGCGAGGAGACTCGAAAGAAAAAACATCCCTCCGGAGAAGGTTTTTTCCTTCACCTTTCATTCCTTTGCGGTTCATATCCTCAGGGATTACCCCCTTCAAGCAGGGCTCGCGCCGGGATTCAGGGTATTGGAGGAAGCAGAGGGAGAGCTTCTTCTTTCCAAGGTATTCGCCAAATTCAAGGATGAAAGGGCGGAGGAGATAGTGGAATTGTTTTCTCTCCTCGGGGAAGAGGCGAGGTTGGTCCTCAATGAGTTTCCCCGTATTCTCAAGAGGATAAGGCTTCATCTTCTCTCTCCGAAGGAGTTCGAACAGCGTTATTTTTCCCCTTTATCCCGCCGTGCTTCTTTCGAAAAGAAGGTTGAGAATAAGGTGGTGGGTCTTGTTGCCTCGTTCTTCCGCCGGTATGAGGAGGAGCTGGAGAAGAACCACCTGCTTGACTTTTCCGGACTTCTCACCAAACTCTACCGACTTCTTTCCCATCAGGATATTAAAAGGGAGATATCCTCCCGCTTTTCCTACATTATGGTCGATGAGTTTCAGGACACGAACATCGCTCAATTCAGGATCGTAGAGCGTCTCTCCTCTGCCAGTCTTTCCAATGTGACCGTGGTTGGAGATCATAACCAGAGCATTTACGGCTTTCGCGACGCCGATCCGGGAAACCTTACTACGAGATTTCCCGTGGAGGCTCGTAAGGTAATGTTGGGGATAAATTATCGGTCGTATCAACCGATAATTGACTTGGCGTCGAAGGTTATTGAGAAAGAGATCAAAGAAACTCCTCCTCAGCTCAGAGCCAAAAATAGGGGAGGAAAGCTTTACCCGTTAGGCGTCTACTTAGCCAAAGATAGGGAGGAGGAAGCGGAATTTATCGCCCGAAAAATAAAGGAGCTTATCGGAAAACCCCTCTCCTCACCCAACAAACGCCTTGGGAAAAAGCCGGGGGATCCAATAAGCTTCGGCGACTTTGCCATCCTCCTCAGGGCAATGAAGCCGAGGAAAAGGATCATCCCTTACGAAGAGGCACTTCTTAGATATGATATCCCCTTTACCCTGGGCGGAGGCGGGGGGTTTCTCCAGTCGGACGAGGTATCGCTTCTCATCTCTCTACTTAAGCTCATCGAAACCCCCGAGGATGAGTTATCTTTCTTCTCCCTCCTCACCCATCCTGTGGTTGATCTTCCAGATAAGGCTCTCTTGAAGCTTAGATTCCTTCGGGAGTTCTCTCCGGAGACATCTCTTTTTCCCGACATCCTCAAAGATGAGCGGATGTTCTCCCTTCTTAACGACGAGGAGCTTGATCGGCTCAAACGACTTCGTCTTTTTCTCCTCGAGATGGAGAAGGAGAAGCCGTTCCTTTCCATATCGTCCTTGGTTTCTTGGGTGATAGAGAGAAGTGGTTTTCTGAAATATTTGAGGCAGGGAGGAGGATTAAGAGATCGTCTCAGGCAGGAGAATGTGAGGCGTTTTCATCGGTTTGCTAAGGAGTTCGAAGAGCGGAATATCTTTCCCTCTCTTTCCGATTTCATCGATTATGTGGAGACGATAAGGGAGATGGGTCTTGATGAGGGAGAGCTTGAGGAAAGGGAGGAGGATGCGGTTTCGATCCTCACCGTTCATAAGGCTAAGGGGCTTGAGTTTCCCATCGTATTTGTTAGTGACTTTTCTACCCCTTCTTCTAAAGAGTTTCGACATAAACCGCTATATTTCGATGAGGAATATGGGGTGGTGGTTCGGGGGAAGAACAAGGATAAGTTCAAGAAGTTCAAAGAGTTTGATGAAAAGAAGGAGCCGAAGTCGAAGGAGTTAAAAGAGGAGTGGAGGATAAGATATGTCGCCTTCACCCGGGCAGAGGAATTGCTTATAATCACTACCAACGCCGAAGATAAGCTTCAAGGCTTTCTTCAGGAGTGGTTTGAAAGGGAAAAGGACAAGGTGCTTCTTTCTATGCCGCCCAAGCCGGCGATACCTTTACCTCCTTCTCCTTCTTCTCTTACCAAAGATGAAGAGAGGAGGCTCATTGAAAGGCTTGAGCTTCTCTTTCCCCCTCATTCCGTTGAGGTGAAAGGTGATCAGCCTATCCGGTTGAGCTTTACCTCTCTTTCTACCTATCTCGCCTGTCCCCGGAGGTATTATCTCAGCTATGTAGCCCGCCTTCCCGAGGAGAGAAAGGAGGAGAAGCTGGGGTTGCTTCTGGGCTCGTTGGTTCATCGCGCTTTATTCGAATATCATCGGGGGAGGAGGGACTCGCTTTTCTCCCTTTTTAAGAAGGAAGTCAAGGTGGCGCTCGGGAAGAGAAAGGGGGAGAAGAAGCTCCTTGCTATGGGGCGAAGGCTTCTTAAGAACTACTTGGTTCATCCTGTCTCTCGTGATAATCCCTTCCTTCTTGAGCAGGCTTTTACCCTGCATCTCGCAGATGATGATGGGGATGTCTTCTTCTCCGGGGTCCTCGATCGGGTGGACCTTAAGGATGGAAAGGCGTTTCTCATAGATTATAAGACCGATGCTAAGGTCGATAAGGAGCTTTTAGATAGATACCGGCTTCAGCTTTTCCTCTACCTGCTCGCTATGTGGAGGGGAGCTCTGGGGAAGGAATTCTCTTCACCCGAGGGGGCAGGTTGCTTTTTCCTTTCTTCGGGGGAGCTGGTGAGCTTTCCTTTTACGGAGAAGGAGGTTTTGTCGGTAGAAGAACTTATTCTTTCTACCGCTCGGAGAATAAGAAAGGGAGAATTTCCAGAAAGAACGGGAGTTCATTGCGATAGCTGTCCTTATCGTTGGCTTGATCTCTGTGTTTTGGAGGGATGAGGATGGAAGATAATGCGGTGATGGTTGAAGCAACTGGATCTCCTTTGGAAAGAGAAAAAGGGATCTGGCTTAAGGTGAGAGCTGATTTTGGAGAAGGTGAACTTATCCTTTCTCCTCGCTGGCGTGAATCGGCGGTCGTGATAAGGGAAGGGGTGAAACTTCTTCTTCTTTACCCCCGAAAAGATGGTTCTACCTTATTCCTTGATGGGGAGGGTCTTTTGGTTCTTGAGCCGGGATATCTGGTAGAGCCAACCAGGATTTCCTCTTTCGCCATCTGTCCTCTTCTTCCTCGTCTTGAGGATCAATTCTCCTCTCCCCTTACCTATCATCAGGTATTGGGAAGGCTCGTTCATCTTCTGTTTAGCAAGGTTGTTCTTAGTAAAAAGAGGATAGACATTGTTCAGGAGGCGCGGAAGATCATCGTGAAGGAAAAGAGGGGAATGACTCAGCTTCCCCGCCTTCCCTCGGATGAAGGGCTCCTCCTCGATATCCTTGATACTATAGAGCCGATCATCCCCTGGGTCTCCGAAATGAAGGTTAAGTATGCTCGTTTGAAGAGAGGGGTGGAGTTTAGCCTTTCTTCATCGAGGCTGGGGATTAAAGGGAGGATAGACGCCATTTTCTTAGATGAGGCCCGGAAGAAAGCGGTGGTAATGGAGCTCAAAAGCGGAGGCGCCAAGGGTTTCTCCTCTTATGAGGAGCATCGGATACAACTCCTCTCATACCTTCTGCTTGTACAGGAGGAGATGTTCCAAGGTCAGGGTGAACTTGAGGGTTTCGTCCTTTATTGCGGTGAGAGGGAGATCTTTCCCGAACGCCGGGTGATACTGAGTAGAGAGAGGGCTTCCGAGATAATGAACCTCAGAAATAGGTTCGTTGCCAGCCGTCTATCCCTTTACCGTCCAGAGGCTCATCTTCGTTGGCATCGCTGTTTTAAATGTTCTTATCTTGCTTATTGTGAGATTGGGGAAAGGAGATTGGGTGGGATCAAAAGGTGAGGATCAGTCCTTATCCTCCTTCATATTGGAACCTTATGGCGATTTCCTTCCACACCATTACCCGCTTTCCCTTTTTGATCGCAGGAGTAAAATGCCATCTCTTCACCGCCTTTAGTGCTTCTTTCTCGAAACCATAGCCCGGATGGGAGAGGCGAACGACCTTTGCCTTTAAAACCTCTCCATCCTCTGATATGAGAACTCGTAGGTAGACCGTATCATTGAGCTTTTTATCCGCCGCTTTTGATGGATAGTTGGGGGCGGGCGTTCTTATCGGTTTTGGGGGGATTACATCCTTGGTTAGCCTTACCAGATCGCCCTCTTCCACCCTTTCCATTTTTGCTTTGAGGGCTTTAAGTTGTGCTCTGAGCATTTTTAGCTCTTTCTCCTGCTTTCTTACCTTGGCTTCGGCTTTCTCCGCTCGAGCAGAAAGTCTCTTTGCGTCTTTAAGGATCGCCGCTACCGCCTCTTCATCCTCTTTGCTTTTCCTCTGGAAGATCTCTTCCCTTCGTTTGAGTTCGGCGGTGATTTCGTTTACCTTGTTCTCCGCTTTCTTGAGATCGGTAAGAAGCGAGTTTATCCTTTTTTCCTTAATAGATATTTCTTTCTTTAAATTGAGTATCTCCTCTTCCTGTGAGGAGAGCTCCGACCTTAACTGGGAGACTTCAGCCAGTAGGTTTTTCTTTTCCTTTTGATAATTTTCTCTCTCCCTTTCAAGAGAGGCTATCTTCTTTTCCCTTTCCTTGAGTTGGTTTCTTAATGAGAGTACTATTCCCCTTAGTTCTACGATGTTGTTGCTTAGGGCAGAGCTTTCTTCCTTCTTTTTAATGAGGGATGCTCTCAACTCATTTGCCTGGGCAAGATTGGCTTTTAAAACCTCTATCTCTTTATTTGCTTTTGTAAGCTCCTTTTTGAGCGCTTCTTCCCCAGGGAGGGGAAGGTAATTCCTGCCCGGGAAGGTGGGGATCATAACCGCTGCAATAAAAAGGAGGGAAAGAGAAAGGAGAAGGGTAAGGATTATAATAACTCCTTTCCCGCCGGTTGATTTTTTTTCTTCCTCCTCCTCTTCTTCAATCCAATCCTCGATCGGGTGATATCTATCTATGGGGAACTCATTTTTTGGATTTTTCCCCTCTTCTTCCATCTCCATTTCACCCCCTGACTATGCAATAATAATATCATCAAGGAAGGAGGCTGACAAGCAGTGGAAGAAAGAGAGAGTTGGAGAAGGAGACTTTTTATCCATCTACCTTATCCCCATCTCTTGAAGCACTGGGATGAGGTAGAGAGGGAAGACTTTAACCTAGAAATCTGTTTCTTCCCCGAAGATTTGGGGTTACTTAGGGAGGAAGAGGCAAGAAGAAGACTTATAACCCTTCTTTCCTCCCGTCGTTTCACCGTCCATGCCCCCTACGAGGGGATATTCCCTGCCTCTAACGACCCTGGGGAGAGGAAGAGGGCGTTTGAAATATTCCGCCTACTTCTGGAGAGGATAGCTGATCTCCGTCCCGAGGTGATCGTCTTCCACCCTTACTATCGGAGAGGCGGAGAGGGGCTTGCCCTCGACGAATGGTTGAAGAGAAGCGAAGAGTTCTGGGGGAGGATGGCGACGGAGGTGGCGGAGTGTGGAGCGAGGATCGCTTTAGAGAACATTTATGAGGAGGAGCCAGAGCCACTTCGTCTTCTTCTTGACCGTCTTCCCGAAGAGGAGGTAGGCTTATGTTTCGATACCGGGCATTTCAACGCCTTTTCTCGTGCATCGCTTTCTCAGTGGATCAACGCTTTTGGCAAAAGGATATTTGAGCTTCACCTCCACGATAATCACGGAGCCTCGGATGAGCACTTGGGGATAGGAAGGGGAACCTTTCCCTTTGATGAGTTGTTCCTCCTTTTAAAGGAGAACGCCTCCTCTCCCTTCCTTACCATCGAGGGGAAAGATGAGGAGGCGATCAGACAAAGCCTTGAATTTCTTTCGCGGAAGAGGCAAATTCTCCCTTAGTTATTCATAAGCTCCTGATAGTTCCTTTTCACCCGTTCCGAATATTTTTTCGGCAGGCGGTAAAGACCTTGGGTTTCCAGGGTGCCTGGTCCCATATTATAAGCGGTGAGCACCGCTTCGAGGTTTTTATACTGTTTCATCAGCTCCTTGAGGTAATAAGAGCCGATAAGCACATTTATCACGGGATCAAAGAGAGAATCCTTTTCCGAAAGATTTAGCTTTAACTCTTTAGCCACATGGAGCCCAGTAGCGGGAATGACCTGCATCAAGCCGATCGCTCCCTTGTTAGATATAGCGTCTATCTTGAAGGCGCTTTCGGTCTCGATTACCGCAAGAATTAGCTTGGGATCTATTTGATAACGCTCGCTTGCCTCGGCAATGGACGAGGCGATGACGCCTTTCTTTTCCGGAGGGATGTAGGGATAACAACGGTCGAGGACATCGCGGATGCTCATCGCCACCTCGAGAGTCCTCACTTTTTTTGTGAGTTCCTCTATTTTTCTATCTTTAAATAGTAGCGCTTCGCTTTCCTTTTTTGGCTGAGTTTCGGGTATCTTTTTCGCATTGAATATATGGTCAAAGTTGAAGTTTATCAGAATGAGGAGCAGGATCAAGAAGGCCCCTTTTATTATCTTATCCATTGTTCTACCCTCAGTTCTCCTTTGTTTCTCCGGAGTTTACCCTCTGACTATAATTTATAATCAATATATTGGGTAATGTCAAGAATAAAATGCAATATATAGAGCTTTTTCCCAAAAACCTTCAACCTCCTTTTTAACATCCATAAAGCACCTAATCATAGTCAAGGAAGGAGGGGAATATTTGTGAGCTTGATTACATTTTTGGTAAATAAAGGGGCATTTTTCTTGACAGCAGGCTAACGAAACGATATGATTTTGAAAAATGGGGGGAGAAATTAAATTTGATCTTGAGTAAGGAGGAGATATGAACAGAAAAATTGTTTCTTTGGTGGTTTTACTTCTCCTCTTCACTTCTTTTCTTCTTGTAGCTTTGCCGCAGGAGAAGAAGAAAGAGACGAAGTCCAATGAATACCTCCTTTTTGACCTCAACACTGCGCGGGTGTTAGAGAAGGGGAAATTTTATTTCTCTCTTTTCTACAACAACTTCGATAGGGAGAAGACCGACTTCGATTGTAATACAGTTAACATCAGCTTCGGCTATGGTATTAGCGATCGCCTTCAGTTGATAGGTACTTTTACCCCCTGGACCCAGGTTGATTTCGATATGCCGATCTCCTCTCCAGTGGGTCCTAATAGCCATCCACTCTGGCAGAACACGATAGAGGAGGGGGTTGGTGATTTAACCGTGGGAGCTATTTATAATCTCATCGCTGAAAAGGAAGGGAAGCCAGCTCTTTCGCTTGGTGGTTTGGTAAAGATCCCTATTGCTAATGAGGAAAAGGGCTTGGGGAGTGGCGCAGTCGATTTTGAGGCAGCGGTGTACCTTACTAAAGAACTGAACGAGATGGTCGACCTAAGTGGTAAGGTGGGTTTCGCCTATATCGGCACCCCCAGTGCGATATCCGACTTAGGGTTAGGGAAACTCAGCCACGAACTTCGCTACGCTGTTGGTGTAAAACTTCCTACGAAGAAGAGCCTCCGCGCTATAGCGGAGCTTGCCGGGGTTTACTATCTGAATGACAGTGATTTTCCCCAGGAAGCACCGCTTGATCTTACGGTAGGTATCGAGTATAAGCTTTCCTCGGGACTGCGTTTCGCTCTTGGAGTTAGGAGGAACCTTACCTTTGAAACCCAGATAGGTGAACACTATACCCGTCCCGACGGTGGTATATTTATGATTTCCTACATTCCAGAGAGAAAAGCGCCACCTCCACCTCCGCCGAAGCCGGTTATTCCACCTGCTCCGGTTAAGCCGGTTAACCATCCTCCTAAGGTGAAAGTAAATGCTATTCCTGCTCAGGTGGAGGAGGGTGATGTTTCGATGGTTACTGCTCTTGCCTCCGATCCTGATAATGATCCCCTCACCTATCACTGGAGTGCTACCGGTGGTAAAATAGAGGGAGAAGGGAAGAAGGTGAAATGGATCGCTCCCTTACCTGGAGTTGGCGAGTATAAGGTAACCTGCCGGGTTGAGGATGGCAAAGGTGGCACTGGGGAAGATTCCGCGACCATTAAGGTGATAGCCAAGAAGTTTGGGTTTGTCGATGTTTACTTCGAGTTTGATAAGTACGAGCTCACCGAAGCAGCCAAGAACGCCCTTGACAAGGCAGCAGAGATCCTGAAGAAATATCCTACCTTGAAGGTAGAGATCGAAGGACATTGCTGTTATATTGGCACTGAGGAGTACAATATGGCTCTTGGTGAGCATCGCGCTCAGGCGATAAAGAAGTATTTGGTTGAGGTTAAAGGTATATCCTCTAATAGGATTACCACCGTGAGTTACGGGGAAACAAGACCAGCCTTTGATAACTCGAAGGAGGAGACAAGAAGGTTCAACCGTAGGGGACACTTCCGAGTGGTTATTTATTAAATTAAGAGAAAGAATATTTTAAGGAGGGGGTAAATTCCCCTCCTTATTTTTTATTGGGTAAGAAAATTATTTCTACTCTATCGCCTCGTTTGAGTTTTTCCCTTTCGGCGAAGCCAGCGGGTACTTCTATTACATAGAGGGCTTTTGAATATGGTTGATAGGTGGGACAGGGTTCTCTCTTACAGGGGGGTACGCGGGAGGCGATATATACGATCCTCTTTTCTTCGCTGAGCCAGATGATATCAATGGGAAATTTCATATTCTTCATCCAGAAGGAGTAGAAATCTGGCTCCTCGAAAATAAATAACATCCCTTCGTTCTCACCCAGTCTATCCCGGAACATTAACCCCCGGGCGCGTTCTTCCTCTGTTTTTGCTATCTCCGCCGTTACCACTCTTCCATTTGGAAAGATCAGTTTGGCATAAGATTTCTTTTGGGGAGAGCTTACTGCTAGGGCTAAAATAGAGCAAATGATGGCTACAGTTAATGATAAAGCCTTTTTTGAGCTGATCATTCCTCCTCCTCCGCAGAGCGATGTTTCCTAATAAAGCTTTTTATGCGGGGATCGTCCTTTACCTTTTGGAACTCCTCTTCTTGCTCGATCCTATCCCAATCCTTAAAACCTGCCTTATCCGCCTTCTTCAAGTATTCTATCGTTTTTTCCAGATTACCGGAAGCAGCGTATATCTTAGCGTAGAGGAAGTAGGCCTCAGGTGTGTTAAGGCTGGCGGAGGAAAACCGGGTGACGAAGGCTTTGTTCCTGGTAAGAAACTCAGGGTCAAGTTCAATCCCCTTCGAGAGGTAGGTAGCTGCCTCTTTCACTCTTCCTTGGGCGATAAGAAGGGTTCCCAAACTGTAATAGGGGGCGACCAGTCTTGGAGAAATAGCTAAGGATTTTTTGAACATCTCCTCCGCTTTATCCAGCTTTCGGGTTATGAAATAGAGGCTTCCTAAATTGTTAAAAGCCTCGGCATAGGATGGGGTTATTTTTATTGCTTTCTCAAACTGTTCTTTAGCTAGATCGTAATCCTTTCGCTGGAAATAAGCGATTCCCAAGAGATTATGAGCTTTTGCTGAATTCGGCTTTAGGGCTATCGCTTTATTGAATTGAATTATCGCCTTTCCGTAGTCCTTATGTCTTAAGAACCAGTTTCCTTGCCTTAGATAAAAATTGAAGTCCTTCAGCGGAGGGTTTACCGAGACGGGTGGAGACGGTGCTTTATGGGTAGCACAGGCAGAAAGGAGGAGAATTAATCCTATTCCGAAAAGGGTATTTTTGAGCATTTTCTTCCTCCTTGGTTGTTATATTAAGGTATATACCAGAGGGTGATTTTTGTGTCAATATTTAGCTCGTTATCGAAATTGACTCCGATGGTAATCTAAGCTATATTAAAGAAACATTGATGAGTGAAGGAGGAGTGAGATGGCGAAGATAGGGATTAATGGGTTTGGTAGGATAGGAAGAACCCTTTTAAGGACGGCTTTATCCCATTCTGAGCTTGAATTCATAGCCATAAACGATATTACCGATGCTAAGACCTTAGCCCATCTTCTTAAGTACGATTCAGTTCACGGGGTCCTTAAGGCAGATGTGAAGGCGGAGGAAGAAGCGATAATAGTTAATGGAAGGAGGATAAAGGTTCTCAAGGTGAAGGATCCTGCGGAGCTTCCCTGGGGCGAGTTGGGGGTGGAGATAGTGGTAGAAGCAACGGGGCTATTCCGCGATCGGGCGAATGCAGGGAAGCACCTGAAGCAGGGAGCGAAGAAGGTGGTCATCACCGCGCCGGCAAAGGAACCGGATATAACGGTGGTTTTGGGAGTAAATGAGGGTTCTTATGATCCAGCGAAACACCACATCATCTCCAACGCTTCTTGCACCACCAACTGCTTGGCTCCGGTGGTTAAGGTGCTCGATGAGAACTTTGGTGTAGAGTATGGCTGGATGACCACGGTTCACTCTTATACCAATGATCAACGGATCCTCGATCTGCCTCACAAGGATTTGAGGAGGGCAAGGGCAGCAGCCCTCTCGATGATACCGACGACCACAGGGGCTGCTATAGCCACTACCTTAGTACTACCGCACTTGAAGGGAAAGCTCAACGGGATCTCTCTCAGGGTGCCTACCGCCGATGTCTCCCTTGTTGATCTGGTTGCTCTCACCAAGAAAAAGGCAACTGCCGATGAAATAAACGAAGCCTTTAAAAAAGCCGCCTCCTCAGAGTTGAAGGGCATCCTCGAGGTGACCGAAGAACCGCTTGTCTCTTGTGATCTGGTGGGTAACCCTCATTCAGCTATCGTAGATGCTCTTTCTACCGCTGTTATCGGTGATAGGTTCATCAAGGTGCTCGCCTGGTACGATAATGAGTGGGGTTATGCCTGTCGTGTTCGAGATCTTCTCTCTTACCTCATTGATCAGGGGATTTGATGATGGGGTTCAGCAAGTTGACCATCAGGGATATTGAGATCAAAGAAAAGCCCGTTTTCATCCGGGTTGATTTCAATGTTTCAGTGGAAGGAGGAGAGGTGGTCGACGATTCTCGGATCGTCTCTTCCCTTCCTACCATCAAATATGCTTTACGGCATAAAGCGAGGATTATCCTCGCTTCTCATATGGGGAGGCCCAAGGGGAAGGTTGTTCCTGAACTCTCCCTTGCCCCAGCGGGGAAGAGGCTTTCGGAGCTGTTAAGCCTTCCGGTTAGGATGGTGTCCAATTGTGTAGGAGAGGAGGTGAAACAGGAGGTCTCCCTTCTTGAACCAGGGGAGGTACTTCTCTTGGAGAACCTTCGGTTTCATCCGGGGGAGACGGCTAACGATCCCGATTTTGCCCGGGAGCTTGCCTCCTGTTCCGATATCTACATAAACGATGCATTTGGCGCTGCTCATAGAGCCCATGCCTCCACCGTGGGGATAGTGAACTATGTAAAGAGGGCGGTGGCGGGTTTCCTTCTCGAGAAGGAGGTTCTTACCTTAGGGAAGGTACTGGAACACCCCGAGCGTCCCTTCATCGCTATCCTCGGAGGCGCCAAGGTTTCCACCAAGATCGATGTTATCTTGAACCTCATCAATAAGGTGGATGCCCTTCTCATAGGTGGGGGTATGGCTTTTACCTTCATCAAGGCAGAAGGCGGCTCTGTCGGTTCCTCTCTTCTTGAGGAGGACAAGCTTGAGGTAGCGGTAGAGGCGGTTAAACGGGCAAAAGAGAAGGGGATTAAGCTCCTCCTTCCCCTTGACGCTGTGGCGATGAAGGGGGAAGAGGTAAAGGTGTTCGACGCCTTTGCCATCGAAGAGGGGTATTCCGGGTTTGATATCGGTCCCGCTACCATCTCCCTTTTTGGTAAGATTATCTCAGAAGCGAAGACTATCCTCTGGAATGGTCCCTTGGGCAAGTTCGAGGATGAGCGCTTTTCCCGAGGGACGAGGGAGATAGCGAGGCTGGTGGCGAAGGCTCCCCTTTCGGTAGTTGGAGGGGGAGATACGGTTTCCGCCGTTAAGAAGGCAGGAGTGGAGGATAAGATAAGTCATATATCTACCGGAGGTGGTGCTTCACTTGAGTTCCTCGCAGGGAAGAAGCTCCCCGCAATCGAGGTTCTAAATGATAAGGAGGGAAGATGATGAGAAAGCCCCTTATTGTTGCTAACTGGAAGATGAATAAGACGGTTGCTGAGGCGGAAAGTTTTATCGCCCAATTTCTCTCTCTTCTCCCTTCGGAATTAAAGGATATCGAGGTGGCGATCGCTCCTCCTTTTACTGCGCTTCATCCCCTTGCCAAACGGCTTGAAGGGTCTGGGATAAAGCTGGCGGCACAGAATGTATTCTACGAGGAGAAGGGGGCTTTTACCGGAGAGATCTCTCCCAAGATGCTCGCGGAGCTTGGTTGTAGCTATGTAATCGTGGGTCATTCTGAGCGTAGGCGTTATTTCGGAGAAACAGATGAGATGGTTAATCGGAAGGTGAGGGCGGCTCTTTCTTGTTCCCTTACCCCCATCATCTGCATCGGGGAGACACTTGAGGAGCGGGAGAATGAGAAGACGATGGAGGTGGTTGGTAGCGGATTGTCGGAGGCACTTAAAGGAGTGGAGCTGGAGGATCCCCTTTCCGTGGTTATTGCTTACGAACCCATCTGGGCTATAGGAACGGGCCATACCGCTACTCCAGACCAGGCTAACGAGGTTCACGAGTTTATAAGAAAGAAGCTGATGGAGGGGTTCGGCGAAAAGATTGGCGAGGGCATAAGGATCATCTATGGAGGAAGCGTTAACGCGGTCAATGTCTCTAATCTCTTCAAGGAAAGGGAGATCGATGGTGCCTTAGTGGGAGGTGCCAGCCTCAAGCCCGATTCTTTTGCCACTATTATCCGCCTCTCGCCGAAGGAGTGAATTAAGGGTTGACTAAGCAGAAAGAAGGATTATAATGAAAATCTGAGGGCAGACAATGTATGGGTTAGTGGTGGCACTTCATATTTTGGTTTGTGTTATCTTGATCTTGGTAGTCCTTCTCCAGCGAGGCGAGGCAGCCGATTTGGCAGGAGCTTTTGGTGGAGGGGGTAGCCAGACCGCCTTTGGTCCCCGGGGCGCTGCCACCTTCCTTTCAAAGCTCACCACAGTGGCGGCGATCATATTTATGCTTACCTCCCTTGGATTGGCTATATTAGCCAGTAAACCTAAGTCAGCTATAGGAAAGGGAGCAAAGGCGCCAGTTACTGCGCCGGAGAAGAGCAGAACGAAACTGCCAAAGAAGTAAAAACCTCATTAAGAGGTTTGGTATTAATAGCCGAGGTGGTGGAACAGGTAGACACGCTGCTTTGAGGGGGCAGTGGGAGAAATTCCCGTGGGGGTTCGAGTCCCCCCCTCGGCACCATTTTTTATTTTTGCCTTTTGAGGTAAAGGGAGGTGCTACTCCTTTTGAAGGGTGAGGGAGAGGAATGTGGTTTCAAATTTGGTAATAGTCACCCTCTTAGTTTCGATGACATAGCCAGGAAGAAGTACTTTTACCGTGTGTTCTCCAATAGGCACTTTCATTAGCCTGAGAGGTGTTTTTCCTACCCTTTCGCCGTCTAATATTACCTCTGCCCCTTGAGGAAATGAATTTATCACCAGGGTCCCGAAGAGAGGAAACTCGTGATGTACTCGTTTTCTATCCCCAGGTTTGATGGTTAAGATTTCCTCATAGGGTTGGTAATCCTCCATTGTTAATCTTATCCTATGGGTTCCCGGGGTGAGGTTTATATCCCTCGGTGGAGGCACTCTTCCTATCTCTTTTCCGTCGATCGTAACCAGTGCGTAGGGAACGGCGGTGATTCTAACCCAGCCTTGCCCGGAGGTAAGTTCCCTCAATCTTCGACGGGCGTAGGGTGCCCTGGGACTTAGGGGAAATCTCTTTAAGAACTCCTGCCAAGCCTTTGGGGTATCTACCTTTTTAGCTAAATAAAAGGCACGCTCCTGAAGAGGGAGACGGCGTAGCATCGCCCTTTCTTTCGGGGAAAGTAGCTCGAAAGCCCTCCTTACTTCTAAGTCTCCTTTTTCTCTGGTTTGTAGAGGTCTTTCCAGGGGGGAGACGGGCTTTACTCCCTCTCTTTTTGCGGAGGGCTTATTATAGGGAAGCGGAGGCTTCCTTTTCCCTTTGGGAGCTGGGGTGATATTTGGTCTTTTGTTTTCTTTCCGAGGAGGAGCTATCTCTTCTTTTATTTCCTTCTTAAAGGAAGAAGAGGGGAGATGAGTTTCTCCTTTTTCCTTAGTTGTTAGGGAAGCCATAGGCTTTCCTTCGTTTTCCCCTTTTGTCGTCCCTTTAGGTTTAGCAAGTGAACCCTCTTTTTTCGCCGCCAATTGAGAGGATTTTCCTCGAGTTTTTTGAAGTAAGGGGAACTTTCCTGAGGCTGCCAGATAGGCTAAGGAGCCAGCTATAATTAGCCCTAAGCTTATGAGGATGAGCCTCTTTTTAGAAGAATGTTTTCTCAGCGGTTCAGTAGGGATTTGGGGAATTATTTCAGCGGTTACAGTCTTGGTAAGTTCAGCCCTTTCTTTCCTTACTGGATGGGTGATTTTCCCCTCCGAGGTTAGAGCAGTGATGAGGTCATCTGCAGTTTGGAACCTGGCATCCGGATCCTTTGCGAGAAGATGAAGGATTATCCTCTCCAGCCATTCGGGCAGATCCTTATTCATCTTTCGCGGTGGGTCCGGTGTCTCATGGACATGCTGATACATTATTGAGGTAATATCCACCCCTTCGAAGGGGACCCTACCTGTAACCATCTCATACATCACTATACCAAGGGAGTAAAGGTCGCTTCGCTTATCGATGGGCTTTCCCCTTGCCTGTTCCGGACTCATATAATGAGGAGTGCCGAGGGAGACCCCGGTTCTCGTGGCGAGAGTGGTTCCGTAGGCCGCTTTTGCTATCCCGAAATCAGTTACCTTAATCCTTCCCTCCTGGTCGAGAAGGATGTTCTCCGGTTTGATATCCCGATGGATAATTCCCCTTTTATGGGCATAGGATAAAGCGGAAGCGATATCCTTGGTTATCCTTATCGCCTCGCTGGTGGGAATGGGTCCCGTCCTTTTTATGTAATCCGCCAAGGTCTCACCGTCAATATAGCTCATAGCGAAATAGGTGAGGCCATCCGCCTCTCCTACTTCGTAGATGGAGATGATATTAGGGTGATCGAGCTTTGCCGCTATCTTCGCTTCATGATGGAACCGCCTCAAGAACTCGATATCGTAGGCGAATTCAGGAGGGAGAACCTTTATCGCCACCAACCGGTCGAGCTTTAGGTCGCGAGCCTTGAACACGATTGCCATTCCCCCTCTTCCCAGCTCAGATATGACCTCGTACTTCCCTTTGAGGGCGTTCTTCACCAAAGAGAAGGTGTCTTTGCCCAAAACCTGGGTAGGGGGAGGCGTCTCCTTTTCTTTTAGGGGATGACCACAATTGATACAGAACTTGGCGTCATCCCGGTTATACGCCCCACATTGTTGACAATACATTCCTTTCTCCTCAGCTATTTCCTTGAGTTAATTTTTCCCCCACCAAGCCCATTCACCCTCACCACCAACGCAGTGATGTTATCCGTCCCCCCCTTCTTCTTCGCTTTCTCCACCAATATCTCTGAGATAGTTTGGAGGTCTTTCTTTCTCTTGAGGATTTTCTCTATCTCTCTTTCCTCGAGCAAGCCCCATAACCCGTCGGTGCAAAGGAGAAAAGTATCCCCTTCTTTTAAATCTCCATAATAGAAATCCGGTTTTACCCTCTCTTCTACCCCAAGGCATCTGGTGATTATATGGACACGTTCATCGTCTTTAGCCTCTTTTTCCGTTATCATCCCTTTATCTATCAGCTCCTGTATCTGGGAGTGGTCTTTGGTAAGCCTGGTAAGGGTTCCTCCTCGGAAGAGGTATGCTCGACTGTCTCCTATTTGGGCGATGTAATATTTCAATCTTCGCAGGAGGAGGAGAGTGATGGTGGAACCCATCCCCTTCACCTTGGGATCTTTTTTGCCCACCTTTCTTATCTCTCGATTTGTCCAGTTCAATATCCGTTGGATACGAAGGAGGATATCCCTAGGGCTGTTTCCAACCAGTTCCTTTATTAGGGCTTCTTTTATCAGATTGCAGGCGAGAAAACTAGCTACTTCTCCCCCTAAGTGGCCCCCCATCCCATCAGCTACTGCGAAGATCCCGTTTTCTACATTGATTATGAAATCGTCCTCATTGTTTTTTCTTAAAAGTCCGATATCGGTTTTTACCCCTACCTCTATCGTCATAGCCTTCTCTTTAGCCAAACTCCCTCTCATTCTATAGGTGAGAAAGGAGAATAAACATAAGGATTGAAGCGATCGTTAAAAACAGAGAAAACAGCCCCCATCTTCCAAAAAGTTTTTTCCCCTTCTTCTTTCCGATAGATCTGAATGCCAGCTTCACCCTCCCCAATTCGATCTTTGCTCGCTTAGGAAGAGGCATCCTTTTCACCAATCTCCCATTGAGCAGGGTTCCGTTAGTGCTTGCCAAATCCTCTATATAGAAGACGCCGTCCTTCTCTTCTATAAGTGAATGGGTTATGGATACTGAAGGGTCAGGAAGGGGGATATCACATTTGGGTGATCTCCCAAGGATCACCCTCTTCTGGTCGATTGAGTAGCGTTTTCCCTTTAATGGTCCATTTTTTATCGTAATTATCGCTTTCCCCCTTTTCTCTCGAATCTCGGTTATTCTTCGTCTCTCTCTTATTAAGGTGTGGCGGGGGAAAGGGTTAAAAAAACTGAAGGGAAAGATGTCGAAAGAGATCCTTTCTCCCCCTTTAAGCTCCGCTATCTTTACCCTTCTCCCGTTTAGAAAGGTACCGTTGTCGCTATCAAGGTCTATTAGGATGAACTTCTCACCCCTCTTTCTTATCTCCGCATGATGTGCTGAGACGGTTGGCTCTGGGATGATGATGTCGTTCTCCTCATTTCTTCCTATTCTTATGGTGCTTTTGTCCAACGCGTATCTTTCCCCGCTTTTCTCGTCAATGAGGTAGATCTTTCCCCTCTCTCTTCTCGGCACCGTTTTTGGAGTAAGCCTTTCTCCTTCCACTTTAAGCTCTGCCTCCTCTATTTGGATCAGATCCCCGCAAGAGAGGATATGTACCTCCGCCTTTTTCCCATTGACCAGGGTTCCATTGGTACTTTTTAGGTCTATAAGGAGAAATTTATCCCCCTTTTTTCTTATCTCGGCGTGTTCTTTAGAGGCTCCTTCTTCGGAAAGGATTATGTCACAATTTCGAGAGCGTCCTATTAGGATTCTCTCTCTATCTTCGGGAAAGATAAATTCCTTTCCGTAAAAACTCCCCTTTTTCCCTTTTAACCTCAAGCTTCCCGGAGACAAATCTACTCTTTCCCCGAAAGTAAAAAACCTTAATCTTCTTAATTTTAGCTTAGATCCCTTCCAAAAGTCAAGAATCAGGTTAGGGAGTCTAAAGGTGTGTATCATTGTTTTATTATTTATCTTCGCTTTTTAAGGGGTATTCGATAAAATTAAATTTGAGCAACAAGGAGAAGTAAGATGGGAAGGAAGGTAAGCCGTCGAGAGTTTATCAAGGAAGGGGGGAGACTTGGAGCTGGGTTTTACCTCTTTTCGAATTTCCCCTTCTTTGGTGCAAGTGATGAGCCAATCTACGATATCCTCATTGTAAATGGCACGGTGGTCGATGGAATACAGGATAAAACCTATCAGGCGGATATTGCCATCGCTCAGGAGAGGATCGTCGCTGTTGGTAACTTGAGGGGGAGGAAGGCAAAGTTGGTTATCAATGCCCAGGGTAAGATAGTCTCTCCGGGCTTTATCGATATTCACTCCCATTCCGATATGGCGCATATAGTAAACCCGGAAGCCCATTCCAAGGTGAGGCAGGGGATAACAACCGAGTTGGTGGGCAATTGCGGGAGCTCAATCTTCCCAAGGAAACCACTGACCGACGAAGAGAAAAGAAGGATGGAGGAAAGATACGGAGTGGTGGTGGAGGTGACCGATCTTGCTCAATATCGAAAGCTATTGAAAAGCCAGGGGATATCAGTGAATAATGCCACTTTGATCGGGCAAGGTACTCTGAGGGAGTATGTGATGGGTATGCGTCCCGATCCTCCTACCGAGAAGGAGCTCTCCCTGATGAAGGAGGAGGTGGAGAAGGCGATGAGGGAGGGAGCGTTTGGCATCTCTACCGGGCTCGAATATACCCCAAGCGGATTTGCCCGTATAGATGAGTTGATCGCCCTTGCTGAAAGCGCTGCTGGTTATGGTGGGATCTATGCCACCCATATGAGAAGCGAGGATCGGCGATTGATCGAGGCGGTGAAGGAAGCGATCACCATCTCCCACCGTTCCGGAGCGAGCTTGGAGATATCCCACTTGAAAGCGGTGGGGCGGGATAATTACTGGAAGTTGGATAAAGTGCTCGAGATAATCCATCGAGCTTCTCAGGTTGGGATACCAGTGAATGCTGATCGGTATCCTTATACCGCTTATAGCACCGGTCTTACTATAAACTTTCCCCAATGGGCGTTTGAAGGTGGGCTGGAGGAGTTCATAAAAAGGTTAAAGAATAGAGCTACTCGGGAGAGGATGCGGAAGGAGGCGGAGGCGAAGGTGAAGGCTGGCAACGGTTGGGATAGCTTGATGATAGTTGACGTGCAAAATGAAGATAATAAATACCTGATAGGAAAGAGGCTGGGAAAAGCGGCTAAGGAGAAGGGGGTTGATCCCTACGAGTTCGCCTGTGATCTTCTCATTTCGGAAGAGGGGGATGTAGCTATTGTCGGTTTCGGGATGAGCGAGAAGAATACGGAGAAGGTCCTTGCCGATCCTTTAGTGATGCTCTGTACCGATGGTTCCGCCTTAGCTACCACCGGTTCCTTAAGCCGAGGGATGCCTCATCCCCGAAATTTTGGTTCTTTCCCCCGGTTTCTCAAGCGTTATGTGCGGGAGAAAAAACTGGTCTCCCTTCCTACCGCTATAAAGAAGATGGCAGCGATGCCGGCAGCAAAAATGGATCTTATGGATAGAGGAAGAATTGAGAAAGGGTGTTACGCCGATATCGTCATATTCGACCTCGATCGCATCGATGACCGGGCGACTTATACTGACCCTAAGAGATATCCAGTGGGAATAGATTATGTCATCGTAAACGGAGTAATAGTGATTAAGAAGGGCGAGCATACCGGAGCGAGGCCGGGGAAGGTCTTAAACGGTCCCGCTATTAAAGGATAGTAGTCTTTTTGACGGATCAGAGAGTCTAAAAAAAGGGGGATATTTTGTCCTTTAACGGAGGAGAACGAAAATGCGTAAGTTGTTTTTACTGCTCTTCATTATATTTGCTCTAGTTGTATATCCTCTGATGGCGAGCGAGGAAAAGGGTGATAACCCTGCTCCGGCAATTACCGCGGTAAAGATAGAGAGGAACATCAAGGTAGACGGTTATCTAACGGAAAAGGAATGGGAGAAAGCAAGGGAATTCTCTCACTTTATTCAACGGGAGCCTAAAGAGTACGCTCCTCCCACCGAGAAGACGGTTGTTAAGGTATTGTATAACCGAAATTTTCTTTACTTTGGGATCATTTGCTACGATTCCGAGCCGAATAAGATCGTAGCGGTGAATATGCAGCGTGATGGGGATCTTCATTCCGATGATAGGATTACCATATTGCTCGACACATTTCACGACAAGAGAAACGCCTATATTTTTCAGATAAACCCAGTTGGAGCGAGGGTCGATGGACTGGTAACCAACAATGCAGAGCATTTCAGTAGGGATTGGGACGGTATCTGGTACGGGAGGGCTCACATAACCAAGTATGGTTGGGTAGCGGAGATAGCCATTCCCTTTAAGACCCTTTCTTTTAATCCTCATATATCCACTTGGGGGTTAAATATAAATAGATACATAAGGAGAAAGCAGGAAGAGGACCGGTTTGCCAGCCCCAGTTTTGATACCTACTTCACTTCAGTGGCGAGGGCGGGAGAGTTGAGGGGGCTTCAAGGTATTGTTCAAGGGCTTGGTCTCGATGTTCGTCCCTACTTCCTCATTGGGAATAAGAGAGAAGAGGATTCAGGTTATGCCAACACCTTGGACAAGAACGCCGGGGTGGATGTCTTCTATAATTTAGCAGCTAATCTCAAATCCTGCACCACGATAAACACCGACTTCGCTGAAACCGAGGTGGATACGAGACAGATCAACCTTACCCGGTTTCCCCTCTTCTTTCCAGAAAAGAGGGCTTTTTTCCTCGAGGGTTCGGGTGTTTTTGAGTTTGGCAATTTGAGGCGCGATCTCATCCCCTTTTTCTCCCGGCGGATCGGTCTTACCGAAGGGGGTGAGCAGATCCCAATAGCGGGTGGCGAGAAGTTGACGGGAAGGGTAGGGGATTATAACATCGGTCTCCTCGCTATAAGGACCAAAAGAAAAGGAGACATCGACCCGAAGACCTTCTTGGTAACCCGGGTGAGTAAGAATATATTTGGGGAATCGCTTATAGGTTTTATCTATACCCAGGGCAATCCAACCGAACCGGTGAGCAACCGTGTGTTCGGTGTCGATTTCAAGTATGGCACCTCTCATTTCCGGGGGAATAAGAACTTGATTATAAGCGGATACTTCCTTAGGAGTTTTACTGAGGGGATGTCAGGGAACCAGCATTCATATGGATTTATGGTTGACTACCCCAATGACCTCTGGGACATCAACATTGGGGCGAAAGAGATAGGAGATGAGTTCAACCCAGCCCTCGGCTTCGTTCCCCGGATTGGGATAAGGAGATATCATTCCTATGTTTCCTATCGTCCTCGCCCTCGTGCTTGGGGCATCAGGCAGTTCTTTTTCCAATTCAGGTATCGTGCTGATTACGATCTTTCCGGTAGGCTTCTTACCCGGAGTATATTTACCGCCCCGATAAATCTGCGGACCGAGTCTGGGGAGCATCTCGAGTTTAATGTAATGCCTCAATATGAATATCTTGATGCTCCTTTCGAGATCCACGAGGGGATAGTGATTCCGGTTGGGGAGTACTCTTTCCGTCGCTACCGGGTGGAGGTGAATACGGCGGACAATCGTCCCATCGTGTTCGATTTCAAGATCCTTTGGGGTGGGTTTTTCTCGGGCACAAGGACTGAGCTTGAGACTGGCCTCACCTTCAAGCCCAACCCTCACCTTTATGTCTCGGTGACCCTCAATCAGAATAATGTGGACCTGAAGGAAGGTTCCTTCGTAACCAGGATCATCCGAACGAGAGTAAATTACAGCTTCAATCCCAATGTCTCCTGGACGAATTACATCCAGTATGACAATATCACCAAGGAACTGGGGATAAATTCTCGTTTCCGCTACATTTTCCACGACGGAAACGAGTTCTTCCTTGTGTTCAACCAGGGATGGCAGGGCGAATTCAGCCGCTACCTCCCGGTTTACCAGAAGGGAACCTTCAAGTTTAACTACACCTTCCGCTTCTAATATTGGACTTTTGTGTGGCTAAGTTTTTACAAGAAACCCCTTGACAAAAGGGGTTTCTTATTTTTATTAATAAAACGACTTCCCTTTAAAAGTAGCTTCCCCGAAGGAAGAAAAGAGAGTGAGGGAGTATTTTGATGAATATAAAGTCCCTTTCCTTTTCCCTTTCTCCAAGATATGTAAAACAAAAAGGTTCGCTCCGTCCTTTCCAAGAGGAGACGATAAAGGCAATAAAAGAATCGCAAGAAAGGCTTATATTTGTTGAAGCACCAGTAGGCTCAGGGAAAAGTCATATTTTCCCCACTTTGTTGAACGATCCCTTTTTTGAACGAAGACCGCTCATATTTACTTATCCCACCAAGATCCTGATGGAGGCTCAAATTGGCTCAATGAAGCGAGGCACACCAAATCTCTCAATTTATCCACCTGATGATTTTTCTCCTCAGGGGATAAATCTTTTTTTCTATTCTTCTTCCTCTTTGGTAAGAATTCTCAAAGAGCAGGGGTTGAATTCCCAAATAAATAGGGGTGAGCTCCTTAATAATTTATTTAGGAACCTTGGTCTTTACGGCAAGCGTTCAGCGATCGTTACTTCTCCCGATGTTTTATTTCTTATGGTCAATAAAGAGGCCTACCGAGGCTCGAAGAGGTTGCAGAACTTACTTCAGGGGGCGTTCGTTTTCTTCGATGAGTTCCATCTTTATGCCAATCTTGGCCATTTCTATGAATTGCTGGAAGCGCTTCTTGATGGTATTGCAAGTAAGGTGGTTTTTCTTTCCGCAACCCCCTATGTGAGGGGAGAGGTGGAGAAATTAATCTCTAAATATGGAGCGGTTGATATTCCGTTCGATAGTTCTCGGGGAGATAAGAGGGATGTAATCTTCAACTATCCCCTTGAGGTGAAGGTTTGCGCCTATAAATACACAAAAAGAGAGGATACACTTTCCCTTCTCAGGGAGCTTATTCCCAAGCTGGCGAAGCCATTAGCGATAATTTTTGATTCTGTGTTCCGGTTGAGACATCTTGAGCGAAGGATACGGAAGGAATTTGGGCAGTCGTTTGATATCGTTGAATGGAGTGGCATAAAGAAGGATAAAGCTCCGCTCACTGAAAGAACGGTGGTTCTCGGCACCTCAGCAATAGAGGTAGGCATCGATATGGATTTTAAAACCCTTATCACGGAGGTTTCCTATTGGACTTCGGCCATTCAAAGGATTGGAAGGGTGGGTAGGAAATCGGAGGGGAAGGTGATCATCTTAACTAATCGCGATTTCATCCCTTATGTTGATGAGAAGAATAGTTTGAGTCGGGATGAATTTGAGAAGGAGATTTTAATGAAGGTACTGCGTGATCCAGTTGGGATCCGGGTGGCAGGTGAGATGTTCCGTGGAGATAGCTATAACTTCATACTCATTGATAAAGATACAGGGGAGGCATTCCCCTATTCTCAATCCATTTTTGCTATGTACGAGGTTGAGAATGTTATTGATGATTGGAAGATTATGCCTTACTCAGAGAAGGTAAAGACATTGAGAAACTGCGGTATTCGTAATCGAGAGAAACTTGAGGAGTTGTTACTTTACGATAAACTTTTCCCTTTCTGGGGTGTAGTTGAAGGACGACTAGGAGATTATTACTATCGCGTTACCACTTCTTATGACCCTGAGACAGAGGAACTCATAGTTTCGGGGAAAGAAGAATTTATCTTTTATGGAGGATAATCAATGGTGCAATTTTCAGAGATAAAGGAAATTTTAGAGCCCCAGCTTGGCTATCTGGCTAAATCAAATGGGGAGCAACTTCTCTCACATCACTATACCGTGTGGAGTGTTCTTTCCAAGATAGCTAAATTCATTCCCTCGTTGGATGAACGGGAGAGGTATTTACTTGAACTTTCAGCATTGCTCCATGATGTGGGTAAGATGAGCGAGGAAAACCAACAGAAACTGAGAAAGGGTTTCGAGGAGCCGGGATCTTTTAAGATAGTCCATAAGATGACTCAAGAAGAACTCAATAAATACTTCGAGAAAGTTGAGCTATTGAAAAGGCTTAGCGAGGAAGAAAGGAAGTTTATCTACGATGTTATTCTGACGCATCATAGTGTTTCCCGGGATGATCTTAGGGATATTTCCACCCCCTCGGCTGGGATCTTTACCGAACTCTTGCGTTATGCTGACCATTTGGGCTCGATGGAGCGAGTAAATCCAAACACAATAGCTCGAGTTAGAGAAGCTTTGCGTGGTTTTCTTGATATTACCTATTTTCAGATTTCCCGTTTCCCCTCACCAACCACCTATTTATTTTTGGAAGAGGGAATAAAGGCTTATCGAGAAAAAGGATGGGACCTTCTTCTCGTTTTCGATAACGCTGCTGTTTTCATCGGCGAGAAAGGACTGGGTTTTCCTAATAGGGAAGATGTGGTGTGGGTGATCGAAGATGTTTTCTTCAATAGTTCTTTAAAGTTTCAGTCGGTCTATAATGTTTTCACTAAATGTGTTCTTGGGGGGCTTTCTTGTACCCTGCCCGCCAAATTTATGGAAGCCAATAAGGATAGAATCGTCAGTAATTTGGGAAATGTTACCAAGAAAGGAGGACAATTTTTTAGATTATTGCAGGATCTCTATGCACTTGACGAAAGAGAATACAAAACCATAAAGAATAGACTACCTTTTTGCGATCTTATCCAGGCACTTTGTGGTTCTTCCGGTCACCCCCGAGCAAAAGGATTATGGAAGAACCTTTTTAAGGAAGAGCCACCGGACAGCTTCAACGAGAATGCTTTGACTTCATTGCTTTCTAAAATTTCCCCATCAGATATCATTCCTGACGAATATCTATCAGAGCTTCCCGGTGATAGGAGGAAGAAACTTGATCGTTTCACGCCTGAAGAGCTTTTTCAACTTCTTTACCATATTGCTCGGAGGAGGGAGGAAAAGGTTGGAGATTATTCAGATATCACTCGATATGTAGAAACCATAATGGCTTTAGAGGAAAAGGCGAATTTTAGGGAGTTGGCTAAAGATATTTTCGATCGGTATAAAAGCTATAAAAGAACAAAGACTGCTACTAAAGGAGCCTGTGAGCGTTGTGGTTGCCCCGTGGCTTCGGAAGCACGGCCTGTTTTGGGCTACGGGCGAGGGGAAGGGTATGGCTTTTCCCAGATAAAGGCAGACCCAAGTTCTTCTCAAGCTACTTGCCTCTTCTGTGCTTACGACAATATGGTAGCTAAAGGGGAAGGAAAAGGGGGTAGCCAGAAGGTATTAGTTCGTGTAGAAACAAAGGTTCCTGAACTATGGAAGCATTATAGAGAGCTCGATAGATTAATTAAGGCTATAAGCCAGGGGGTAAGATATCCTCATTCTATAGTAAAGATTGAAGAAAAAGAGGAGCTTCGTCATTTGCCTTTTGGTAAAAGATTGCGTATCCCCCTCTCTCGAAAGGAATACGAGGAGGAATATAGACAGATTTTCCGAAGTGAGCACGGGGTTTTGTTTAGTATAGGAAATGTTGGGCGGAAGGAAGGAGTTAAGAACCTCCGAGCGAAGTATGAACCCCTCTATCATGCACTGAACCTACTTGGTTTTACCACCAGTATAGGACTGAAGGAGCAGATAGGGTTATTTGGCGAATCAGTAGTTACTACCACCGAGGCATACTACAATTCGTTAGCGGTGATACTCCTTGCCCGAGCAGTTAAGAAAGGAAATGAGAGTAAGTTCCTCTTCGCAAAGGAATTGATAGAGAAGTCTCCCAGTGTGGCTCTCCGTTGCGCTTCCGAAGAAGATAAGAAGGGGGCAAGCTTACTTAATAAAGATCAGCTTATGAGGTTTTATCAGTTTCTGTATAAAGGTAATATCAAGGTTTTTGAAGTAAATAGGGAGGTATATTCAATGAGAAATCTTTTAAAAGATGCTGCGTTCTTCGCAGATAAAGAAAAAGGAATACCCCATTTCTGTATAGAGCCGGAGAATAGGGGTGATTTTTGGGGGAAGTTGACTCGGCATTCAGCGACGAAGCCGATAGCTCAGGCGCTTGATGAGATAATGATGGGAAGGGAGTTTGATTTTGCAATGGAGCGATTTCTACGCAACATCGCTACTAAGATCCCCAAAGAGGAGCAAGATGAGCTTAAGAAATTTGTGGCTAAAACTAAAGAGGTATTAAGTAAGTACCATCAATTGAGACAGGAGGATATATCCAAGTTTATAAGAGCAAGAAATGCTTTGACTTCTGCTATCTATGTTTTCACCCGCTATTCAAATTTGAAGGAGGTTATAAATGAATAAGATGGACTTCTTAAAGGAAGTTAGTGCACTTCCTAAGGGTGTTTACCTTCAGTTGGTTACCAAGCTTACTTTACTCGATGAGACGATTATCCGTAGTAACGATCCCGAGGAGGTACTCACCTTCCGGTATCAGAAGTTGGGCAACAGGTTCATAATACCTTGGAGAAAGATCAAGGGGAAGCTACGCCGAATGACTTTAGAGAAACAGCGCTCTCTTGGGATAAGTCCTGACTGTCATCTGAAAGATGATCTTTGTATGAGATGCCCCAGTTGTTTTATCTTTGGCGGTACTGGTGAAACGAGTAGCGCTAAGGTGGCATATAACATATTAGGCAGAATACTCGGTGAGACCTTTATCTCAACGACAGAGGTCGGAGAGGTGGAGCCCTATACCCAGAATGCGGTCGATGAGCTAACCCATACCACGGGACAGGCTTTGATGAATATCGTTACCGTCCCGCCAGAAACCGAATTTTATGGGGTGATTACTGTCAAGGATCCGACTAAAGAGATGGCATCAGTGGTGATAGATAACCTAAAACGGCTTACCAGGATTGGGGCGAGAAGTGTAGAATGGGGAAGGGCTACTCTCGAGATCTTGGGGTATAAACTTACCGATCGAGAGGACCTTAGCGCCTATTTCATTGTTAATGATAATGGTGACCTCCTTTCTGAGCTGGAGAAGGTAGATTCGCTTTCCCTCCCTGAGGTTGAAAGCTCTTACAGAATATTAGATGAGCAGGTTGCTACTATTGTTGAAAGCATCAATAAAAAAGCGACTAAAAGGAAATGAAGATCTATAAATACACCATAACATTGCTTGATTCCCTCTTCTATTCTCGGGAGGGTTTAGGAAGTGCTTTCTCGCCTCCTTATCTCCATGCCACAGCGGTTAACTGTGCGGTAAATTATGCTCTTTCACTTAATCCCGAGCTCCAACCGTATGTTATTTCCGAAGCAAATGGTGGCAGAAATACACCTCGATATAAGAATTCGCTCGTTAATGATGCTTTCTACTTTACCCCAGCTCGGCTAAAAGGGGTATTAAGGTATCAACCTCAGACAGTAAAAGGTGATCAGGATGGTTTTTTAATAACCGGCTATGGTAGCAGTGGAGGAAAGGCAGAGGTACTTAAAGCTTATCAGATATTCGAGATACCTCCTGAAGCAGTGTTCGAAGGTTATCTCTTCCTGAGGCAGGATGATCTTGTTCTCCCCCAGCTTATTCGTTTAGGGAGCTTTCGGGGAAAAGCGAGGCTTGAGGTGGCTACAGTTTTTATCAAGGAAGTAGAAGAGGAACTAGTCCTTGTTGAGCATCCTGTAGATCCTCTTGTTTCCGAGGTTGAACGGGGGGTTATGGTGAATCTTTTCCCTTACCCTGTGGTAGAAAGTGCTAGCTGTCCCTTTGCGGTTAGAGTGATAGAGGAGGGGGAGAAATTTCCTAAGTTTGTTACGCCTCCGGATGAATTTAAGAAATATTTCGGAAGAAGGGAGGAAAAAGGACATCCTAAAAGAGGGATGATTGTGTGATGAAGGTAAGATTCGCTCTCCTCAGGTTCGGGGTGGGGAGGGAGGTGAAGGTTTCTGCTGCCAAGCTGAGGGGATACATCGTCTCCCGGTTTCCCGATGAGGTTCTCCTACACCAACATTTAGGGGGGCGGTTTATCTACTCTTATCCCAAGGTCCAATATAAGATCATAGGTGGGGTTCCTTTCATTGTGGGGCTCGAGGAGGGTGCAGAGCTTCTCCCCCGTATTGCTTCCGAGGTGAAGGAGTTGGTTCTCGGTACCGAGGTTTTTCCCCTATTGGGGAAGGAGATTGTTGAAGAGGAGGTTGAACTTAAGGAGGCAAATCCTCCGCTTCGTTATCGTTTCTTCACCCCTTGGCTCGCCCTGAATGAGGAAAACTACGAGAAGTATCTCAAGCTATCGCCTAAAGAGCGCCGGAGAGAGCTTTCCCGGATCCTTGTGGGCAATCTCATCACGATGGCTAAAGGGCTTGAGTATGTGGTCCTTTTTGATGTTTGGGCAAAGGTGTTCGTTCATCCAGTCCCAACATCGTTTAAGC